>NZ_DJTF01000059.1:49735-80787 GCF_002438125.1 Pseudomonas sp. UBA6315 | reverse complement strand
GGCCCGACCTTCCAGTGGAAAACCGAGTTCTACACCGACGGCACCCTGAGCAACGGCGTGCTCAACGGCAACCTGTACCTCAAGGGCGGTGGCGACCCGAAGCTGAACATGGAGAAGCTGTGGCTGCTGATGCGTGACTTGCGCGCCAACGGCGTACGCACCGTCACCGGCGACCTGGTACTGGACCGCAGCCATTTCGTGCAGCCCAACCTGCCGCAGTTCAATGACGATGGTGGCGATGTCAACAAGCCGTTCCTGGTCAAGCCCGACTCCCTGTTGGTCAACCTCAAGGCCCTGCGCTTCGTCGCCCGCAACGACGGCGGCAAGGTGACCGTGGCGGTCGAGCCGCCGATCGCCAGCATCCGCATCGATAACCAGGTCAAGGCCGTGGCCTCCAAGCAGTGCACCGGCGATGTGCGCTACAACCCGGTGCCGCAGCCGGATGGCATCAGCGTGGTGGTCAGCGGCCAGCTGGGCGATGGCTGCAATTCGCAGACCTACCTGTCGCTGCTCGACCACCCGACCTACGCCGCCGGTGCGGTGAGGGCGATCTGGAACGAACTGGGTGGCACCATCCAGGGCCGTGACCGCATCGAAAACGTGCCCAAGAGCGCGCGCCTGCTGGCCCGGGCCTTCTCGCCAGACCTGGTGGAAGTGATCCGCGACATCAACAAGTACAGCAACAACACCATGGCCCAGCAGCTGTTCCTGAGCCTGGGCGCGCAGTTCCGCACCGACGCCGACGGCGACGACGCCCGCGCCGCCCAGCGGGTGGTGCGCCAATGGCTGGCGAAAAAGGGCATTACCGCCCCGCACCTGGTGATGGAAAACGGCTCGGGCCTGTCCCGCGCCGAACGAGTAAGCACCCGCGAGATGGCGGCGCTGCTGCAGGCGGCCTGGAAGAGCCCGTACTCGGCCGAATTCATCAGCTCGATGCCGCTGGTGGGCATGGATGGCACCATGCGCAAGCGCCTCAAGCGCACCGCCTTGACTGGCGAAGGCCACATCAAGACCGGCACCCTGAACACCGTGCGCGCCATCGCCGGCTTCAGCCGCGACAGCAATGGCAACACCTGGGCTGTGGCGGCGATCCTCAATGATCCGAAGCCGTGGGGCGCCTCGCAGGTGCTGGACCAGGTGCTGCTGGACCTGTATCGCCAGCCGAAGACGGCCGACAGCACGGCCGCCGTCGCGCCCTGATTCAACGGCTGGGCCCCTCGCCGGCAAGCCGGCTCCCACAGCTACCGCGCTGGCTTCAACAACAGCGCAGTACCTGTGAGAGCCGGTTTGCCGGCGAGGGGGCCATGAGCGGTATCAACCCAGCTCCCCCTCGACCCGGTCCCTGCCCGCCTGCTTGGCCGCATACACCCCCGCATCCGCCCGCAACAGCAAGGCATCGGCGCCCTCCCCCGGCCGCCACCCCGCCACGCCAAAACTCGCCGTCACCCTGCCCACCCCGTCGACCGGCACGCTGCGCACCCCCTGCCACAACTCCATGGCCAACATCCGCGCCTGCTCGGCATTGCTGCCCGGGCACAGCACCATGAACTCCTCACCACCGAGCCGGCAGAACACGTCGGTACGCCGCAAACGGTGGCCAATGCGCTGGCACAGGCTGCGCAGCACATGGTCGCCCACGGCATGGCCATACTGGTCGTTGATGCGCTTGAAGTGGTCGATATCGAGCATGATCACGGCCAGGTCCTGATTGTCACGCTGGGCGCGATCCAGTTCGGCCTTCAGCCGCTCCTGGAAATAGCGGCGGTTGTGGATGCCGGTGAGCGAATCGGTCACCGACAGCGTGCGCAAGTCTTCCTCGACGCCCTTGAGGTCGGAAATGTCGGTGAGGTAGCCATGCCAGAGCGTGCAGCCCGCCTCGCCCACTTCCGGTGTAGCCTCGCCGCGCACCCAGCGCAAGCCGGCACGTGGCAGGCACACGCGATACTCCTCGCGCCACGGCGTCAGGTGCTCGGCCGAATAGCGCACCGAGCGGCGCACGTGCTCGAGGTCGTCGGGGTGAATCCGTTCGAATACCGCCGTGGCATCCTCGCGCAGCAGCTGCAGGTCGACTTCGTAGATCTCGAACATGCCCTGGCTGGCATAGGGGAAGCAGGAATGGCCATCGGCATCCAGCCGATACTGATAGATGCCCCCCGGCACTTGCGCACTGAGCTTCTCCAAGAGCCGGTCACGCATCGCCAGCGCCTCGTGCACGCGGCGCCGCTCGGTGACATCGATGCAAATGGCCAGGTAACCCACCCACAGCCCCTGCTCATCGAGCACCGCGGTGACCAGCATGTTGGCCAGCAGCTGGCTGCCGTCCTTGCGCACCAGGGTCCACTCGCTGGGCTCGGCGCCGCCCTCCTGCAGGGTATCGGCGAACATCGCCTGGCCACCGGCGATGTGCCGCCCGTAGCGCAGGCTCAGGGCGTGGGCGCGCTGGTTGAGCTCCTCAGGCAGCACCAGGTATTCCAGGCGCAGTTGCCCTACCGCCTCGCCCGCCTGGTAGCCAAGCATGCGCTCGGCACCGGCGTTGAAGGTGCTGACCACGCCCTTGAGGCTGGTGGCGATGATGGCCACCTGGGTGGCGGCGTTCAGCACGCTGCGCAACTGGTTGTGGGTGTCGCGCAGTGACTGCTCGCTGACACTCAGCTGCGCGGTGCGCTGCTCGACCAGCTTGAGGGCGCGTTGCCGCTGGCTGAACAGGTTGTAGAGCAAGGCACTGAGCAGCAGGCTCAGCAGGCCGCCGAGAAGCCCCACCGCCAGCGCCGCCGAGGAGCGGTTGCCCTGCATGAACACCTGGCTTGGGCGGATATCGAGCTGGAAGTGGTGGTCGGCCAGGTGCAGCAACTGGTTGCTGAGCAGCGCCAAGGGGGCCGGCGGGTTCTCTGAGTCGAACAGCACTTCGTGGCCATCGCGCCCGCTGGGGTCGATGATGCGCACCACCAGGTTGTCCTCGCCGGCCGATGGCAGGCCATCGCTGATCAATTGCCGCAGGTTCAGCAGGGCCATGACGTAACCGGCGGGTGCGCCTTGCGCCTCGCCTGGGGCCTTGTCGGAGAAGACTGGCGCGACCATCAGCAGCCCGCGGCTGTAACCCGCGGCAACGTTGATCATGTCCAGCGGCTCTGACACCGCCATGCTGCCCGGCAACAGCGCACGCTGCAGGGTCTGCTCGCGCACCGGCTGGCCGCGCAAGTCGAGCCCGTAAGGTTGGCCCTGCTGCTGCGTAGCCTGGGTGTAGAGCACCGGGAAGTAGTGATCGCGAGGCGGCGCCGCCTGCCAATTGCCCTGGCTATCCAGGTCGCGTATCTCATAGGGCTGCCCGAGCCTGGCGCTGGCTTGGCGTTCAAAATCGCCCCGCTGCCCCTGCTCGACGCGTGGCGCCCAGGAGTAGGCCTGGGTGCGGCGCAGCAGCGGGCCGGCGAAACCGTCGAATTCGCCGGGGGTGATCTCGTTGGAGAAACTGAAGAAGCGCCGCAGGCTGTCCAGGCGCTGCTCCTGGTCGTCGAAGCGCTCGGCGATGCGGCTATAACGCTCGCTGGCCAGCAGCTCGAAGCGCTGGCGCAACTGCTGCTTGTAGAACGCCTGGGTGGCCAACGCCAGGCCGGCCGACAGCAAGCCGCCGGCCACCAGCGCCACCAGGGCAACCGCCCAGGCAGCCAGGGCCTCGCGGCACAGGCCCACCACCTTCGCACGCACGCCATACTTCGACATAGATCGATCTCGTCACGTCAGCGTCCTGCGATTGTCCGGCCCTGTGCTGAGTTATAGCTATTGGCCATTAGCTATGCAATCACGCTGGTCGTTTCAGCGCAATTGCAGGCGCCAGGCTCGGTGGATGCGGTTGTTGCGGGCGAAATCCGGGTCCAAGGTCTGGGCACTGATTTCTTCCACCACGTAGCGCGCCGCCAGGTGCTCATCGAGCTGGAACTTGCGGAAGTTGTTGGAGAAGTACAGCACGCCACCCGGGGCCAGGCGCGCCATGGCCAGGTCGAGCAGCTGCACATGGTCGCGCTGCACGTCGAACACCCCTTCCATGCGCTTGGAGTTGGAGAAGGTCGGCGGGTCGATGAAGATCATGTCGTAGCTGTCGCGGTTGCCTTCCAGCCAGGCCATGACATCACCCTGCTCCAGGCGGTTGCGCTCGGAGAAGCCGTTCAACGCCAGGTTGCGGCGCGCCCAGTCCAGGTAGGTTTTCGACAGATCGACGCTGGTGGTGCTGCGCGCGCCACCCTTGGCCGCATGCACGGTGGCCGTGGCGGTGTAGCAGAACAGGTTGAGGAAGCGCTTGCCTTCGGCCTCGCGCTGGATGCGCATGCGCATCGGGCGGTGGTCGAGGAACAGCCCGGTGTCGAGGTAGTCGGTAAGGTTGACCAGCAACTTCACACCCCCTTCCTTGACCTCCAGGAAGCGCCCTTCGGTGGCCTGGCGCTCGTACTGGCGGGTGCCGGCCTGCCGCTCGCGGCGCTTGAGCACCACGCGCTGCGGGTCGATGTTCAGTGCCTGGGGGATCGCCGCCAAGGCGTCGAGCAGGCGTGCCTGGGCCTTTTCCGGGTCGATCGAGCGCGGCGCGGCGTATTCCTGCACGTGCACCCAATCCTGATAGAGGTCGACCGCCAGGGCGTACTCGGGCATGTCGGCATCGTACAAGCGGTAGCAGTCGACTTGCTCGCGGCGGGCCCACTTGCCCAGCTGCTTGAGGTTCTTCTGCAGGCGGTTGGCGAACATCTGCGCACCTTCCGACAGGCGTGCCGGCTCGCTGGCCACGGTTGCCGGGCTGCGCGCCTCGCCGTTGTCGCCCTGGGCGTCGCGACGCTCACCGGTGACGAACTGGTCAGGCTGCACCTTGAACAGCAGCAGCTTGCACGGCAGCGCGCCGTTCCAGAAGGCATATTGCTTGTGGCTGCGGATGCCCATGCGCTTGCCCAGTTCAGGGGCCCCGGTGAATACCGCCGCTTCCCAGCCCATGCACGCCTGGCGCAGGCGCTCGCCGAGGTTCTGGTAGAGGTACAGCAAGCTGGCCTCGTCGCCCAGGCGCTCGCCGTAAGGCGGGTTGCTGATGACCAGGCCCTTCTGGTTCTGGTCCGGGCGCGGCTCGAAGCTGGCCACTTCGCCCTGGTAAATCTTGATCCAGTCGCCAAGGCCTGCGCGCTCTACGTTGTTGCGCCCCGGCTGGATCAGCCGCGGGTCGGCCTCGTAGCCGCGGATCCACAGCGGCGGCTTGGCCAGGCCGGCCTGGGCACGGGCCTGGGCTTCTTCATGCACCTTGCGCCAGGTGGCCGGCACATGGCCGAGCCAGGCGCTGAAGCCCCAGCGCTCGCGCTTGAGGTTGGGGGCGATGTCAGCGGCGATCATCGCCGCTTCGACCAGGAAGGTACCCACACCGCACATCGGGTCGGCCAGCGCGCCGCCTTCGGCGGCAATGCGCGGCCAGCCGGCACGGATCAACACGGCGGCGGCGAGGTTTTCCTTCAGCGGCGCGGCGCCTTGCTGCAGGCGGTAGCCGCGCTGGTGCAGGCTGTGACCGGAGAGGTCGAGGGACAGGATCGCCTCGCCACGGTCCAGGCGCAGGTGAACCCGCACGTCCGGGTCGACCTTCTCCACCGACGGGCGCAGGCCTTCACGGTTGCGCAGCTTGTCGACGATCGCATCCTTGACCTTGAGTGCGCCGAAGTGGGTGTTGTCGATGCCCGAGCCGTGGCCGCTGAATTCCACCGCCAGGGTGCCGTCGGCGGCCAGGTGGTCGGCCCAGTCCAGGGCATGCACACCGTCGTACAGGTCGTCGGCGTTTTTCATCGAGAAGCGCTTGAGCACCAGCAGCACGCGGTTGGCCAGGCGCGACCAGATGCAGAGGCGGTAGGCGGTTTCCATGTCGGCGGTGCCGCGGATGGCCGAGGTGTGCTCGCGCACTTCGTCCAGGCCAAGGCCCTTGGCCTCTTCGGCAAGCAGGCCTTCAAGGCCTTTGGGGCAGGTGAGGTAGAGTTCGAAACGGTCCGACATGTGTATTCCAGAGCCTTGGGCTATTTGAGTGACGAGGCGACGCATCGCCCCGCCGATGTTTGCCCGAACGCCCTTCCAGCAAGCGTCCGAGTGGCCTTCGCCCCTGCCTCATGGCAGCGGGCCGGCCGGGCCGCCTGATCGATCTGCCGCTCGCCGGGTGGCAGGAACAGCTTAGATCATCAGGCAGTACGAATAATTTCTGGCGAGCGAGGATCAGGCGTGACCCTTCGTCGCATTACCAAATATTTCTGTCATCAGGGCGCCACGCTGGCGAAATGACGTCAACTCTCAGCAAACCCCAGCCATAGCGGGCTCAAGGCCAAACAAGGTTGAGTCGCATTTATTTACTTATCCCCTGACCCTTGGAAAGGTTACGTGCTTATGACAAATCGATCATTCCCTCTGTGACCTGCATTCGTTAGAACTGGTCTCAGGCCGCTTCGCAACGAGGCGGCACCTTCAGCCCGCCACGCCGGCAGCGGGCGCACACCGGCAGAAAGACTCTGCCCGGCCTCGGAGAGGCCGACGGGACATTACAGTCAACAAGTGAGGGCAACACCCTATGAGAAGACTTAAGCGTGATCCGTTGGAAAGAGCATATTCACGTGGCTACCAATACGGGGTCACCGGCAAATCCCGCGAACTTTGCCCCTTCAATCTTCCTTCAGTTCGCCAAGCCTGGATCAACGGCTGGCGCGAAGGTCGCGGTGATAACTGGGACGGAATGACTGGCACCGCTGGCATCCATAGACTCAACGAAAATCACGCCGTTGGCTGATCGAGGACACTGAATTCGAGTTACCATGCACGCCCCATCCGGGCGGCGGGCTAAGGCCCAGGGGCCCCTAGATGGGGCCCTTTTTTATGCCTGCAGGTCAGCCCCGCGGCATCGCGGCAATCGCATCCACCGCTTCACGGATCAGCGCCGGGCCCTTATAGATGAAGCCCGAGTAGATCTGCACCAGGCTCGCGCCGGCAGCGATCTTCTCTGCCGCGTGACGGCCTTCGGTGATACCCCCTGCGGCGATGATCGGCAGCTTGCCGCCCAGCTCGCCGGCCAGCACCTTGACGATGTGGGTGCTCTTTTCCAGCACCGGCGCACCCGACAGGCCGCCCGCTTCGCCACCATGGGCGAGGCCCTCGACGCCTTCACGGCCGAGGGTGGTGTTGGTGGCAATCACCGCGTCCATTCCCGACTCCATCAGCGCCGCCGCCACCAGTGCGGTTTCTTCATCGCTCATGTCCGGGGCGATCTTGATCGCCAGCGGCACGCGCTTGCCGTGGCTGGTAGCCAATTGCTCGCGGCGCTCGGCCAGGGCATCGAGCAACTGCTTGAGCGAGTCGCCGAACTGCAGGCTGCGCAGGCCCGGGGTGTTCGGCGAGCTGACGTTGACGGTGATGTAGCTGGCCGCGGTGTAGACCTTGTCCAGGCAGATCAGGTAGTCGTCGACTGCACGCTCCACCGGGGTATCGAAGTTCTTGCCGATGTTGATGCCCAACACGCCGTCGTAACGCGCGGCACGCACACGCTGCAGCAGGTGATCGACACCCAGGTTGTTGAAGCCCATGCGGTTGATGATCGCAGTGGCCTGCGGCAGGCGGAACAGCCGCGGCTTGGGGTTGCCCGGCTGCGGGCGCGGGGTCACGGTGCCGATCTCGACGAAGCCGAAGCCCAGCTGGGCAAAGCCGTCGATGGCCGCGCCATTCTTGTCCAGGCCTGCGGCCAGGCCTACCGGGTTGGCGAAATTCAACCCCATCACCGTCACCGGCAACGCTGCTGGCTGCTTGCACAACACGCCGTTGAGCCCCAGGCGGCCACCGGCGCCGATCAGGTCCAGGGACAGGTCATGGGAGGTTTCCGGAGAAAGCTTGAACAGCAGCTGGCGGGCCAGGGTATACATGGGCGGGCAAGGCTCGGGGTGAATGAGGGTGCGATTATAGCCAGCACGCGCTCACCATGACAGGGCCTTGGCATACGCACCCGCAAATCGCAGGCAAAGAAAAACCCGGCCTAAGCCGGGTTTTTCATTGAAGCTTCAGGCCAATTACTTGGACTGGGCTTCTACCTGAGCTTCAACGCGACGGTTGATAGCACGGCCTTCTTCGGTGGCGTTGTCGGCAACCGGACGGGTTTCGCCGTAGCCAACCGAGTCAACACGGCTGGATTCTACGCCGTACTGCTGGGTCAGGACCTGCTTGACAGCGTTGGCACGACGCTCGGACAGCTTCTGGTTGTAAGCGTCTGGACCCACGGAGTCAGTGTGACCTTCAACCACGGTGGTGGTTTGTGGGTACTGCTTCATGAAGTCAGCCAGGTTCTTGATGTCGCCGTAGCTGTTAGGCTTGACGACCGACTTGTCGAAGTCGAACTTGACGTCCAGCTCAACGCGAACGACTTCAGCAACAGCTGGGCAGCCATCGGCGTCAACGGTGACGTTGGCCGGGGTGTCCGGGCACTTGTCGACGTTGTCGCACACGCCGTCGTTGTCGCTGTCGGAGCAGACTTCAGCAACTGGAGCCGGAGCAGGAGCAACTTTGCCACCGCTGCCACCGAAGTTCAGACCAACACCAACGGATGGGCCCCACTCGGTGTTGCCGTTGTCGATGTTGTACATGGCTTCAACGCCGGCACGGGCGAAGAACATGTCGGTGATGTACCACTTGGCGCCAGCGCCAACGTTGGCGAAGGTGGAGTGGTCACGGCCGCTACGAGTGGCCTGACCCAGGCTCTCGTGAGCGAAACCAGCGGAAACGTACGGACGCAGTGCGTCGCCGACGGTACCGAAGTGGTAGGTAGCGTCCAGCTTAGCCTTGGAACCTTTGATGTCTTTGTTGAAGACTTCGCCACGAGCGTTGTGAGTCTCGTTGTAGCCCAGGTCCAGGGAGACGTCGTCGGTCAGGAAGTAACCGAGGCGAACACCAGGATTGGTGCCGTCGTTCTTGAAGTTACGCTCGCTGTCGTAGTACTGCTTGGTAACGTTACCTTCGATTTCGACTGCGCCTTGGCCTTGAGCCAGAACGCCGAACGAAGTAGCGGCTACGAGCGAGCCAATGGCCAAGCCCAAGGTGTTTTTCAATTTCATCCGTTAAATCCCCATCTGGTGATAGTTAAGCAGTCCCACCAACATCCGGGGGACAACTCGACGGCAAGTCTAGCAGAACTCGCCGATTCGTTAGAGATATTTACAAGCCGCTAAGTTTCATCCAGGCCTGCAAATTTCTCTCTTAGCTTGTCTAGCGCGCGCTTGTAGCGCATTTTCGTAGCGCTCAGGCCCATGTGCATGATATCGGCGATTTCCTGAAATTCCAGTTCTGCGACAAAACGCAGCACCAGAATCTCCCGGTCGATCGGGTTCACATGCACCAGCCACTTGTCCAGCCCGCCCTTTTCTTCCGGCTTCGGAGCCTTTTCTTCAGACGCCTCTTCAACAGGGTCAAGACTCAAGGCATCCATCAACCGGCGTTTGCGACGCTCCTTGCGGTACTGGGTAATGCACTCGTTGTAGGTGATGCTGTAGAGCCAGGTCTTGAACTTGGATTTACCCTCGAAGTTCTTCAGACCGTACAACACCTTCAGCATCACCTCCTGACAGACATCGTCGGCATCCCGGTCGTTCCCCAGATAACGTGCACAGACGTTGAACAGGGTCCGCTGGTAGCGCCGCATGAGTTCCTCATAGGCGCGGGTAACGTGATACAGCTCCTCATGCGAACGCGCCACCAACTCCTCGTCGGTGAGCTCGCGGGGGTCGTAACGCATGGGCGGCGAATGAACTTTATTCAAAACGGATCTGGCCGACAGTCAGGTCAATGTCGCCGCTCAGCCCCACGGGCCGATTTTTGCGGCGGCATACATTAACAGCTTTTGTGCGGTTAGCGGCTATTCACGCGCTGCTCGAGCAGCACGCGGTTGGACAGCGACACCAACTCACCCTCATCGGTCAGCAGCGTCGTCTTGACCGTACCGATCTCCTCGATCTGCCCTTCGACCTCTCCAATTCGCACCTGCTGGCCGACCTGGAAGAGTTCGCGCACGTAGATCCCGGCCAGAATCTGCCCGGCAATTTCGCGGCTGCCCAGGCCCATCGCCAGGGCGACGGCCAGACCAACGGTAATCAGGCCAATGACGATCACATGGTTCAGCAGGTCGGTCTTGACCTCGAGCTGGCTGATGGCCACCGAGATGCTGATGATGATCACCAGACCCTGGGTGATGCGCCCAAGGCCCGCCGAGTACTCAAGACCAATGCCTTCGGCAGCGCCGCGCACCAGGCCATTGGCGACCTGCGCCAGGAGCACGCCGGCCAGCAGCACCAGCGCCGCGCCGAACACCTTGGGCAGGTACAAGGCGAGCATGTCGAGGGTGGCCGAGACGCGCTCCAGGCCCAGCGACTCGGCGGCGGAAACCAGGAAGATCAGCAGCACGAACCAGTAGACGATCTTGCCGATCAGGGTCGAGATCGGCACCTGGATGCCCACCCGGCCGAGCATCTTGGTCAGCCCGGTACCAGCCATCAGGCGGTCCAGGCCGAACTTGGCGAGCAGTTTGGACAGCAGCGTATCGAGCAGCTTGGCCACCACGAAACCGAGCAGCACCACGACCAGCGCGCCGAACAGGTTGGGGATGAAGTTCGCTACCTTGGTCCATAGGGCGGTCATCGCGGTGACCAGGCTCTGGGTCCAGAGATCGAGTTCCATATTCAATCGGCCTTATCAGCTTTGCTGCCAGCGGCAGCGTTACGACGTACAGGCGCAACATGCGCCGAGCCATTGTTCACGGCAATCAGCAGCGCCTGGCTCCAACGGCCAAGCAGGCTGAACAGATCGCCCGCACCAACCTGGCGGTTGGCGGTTTTCAGCACGCGACCCAGGCACGCGGCATCGTCCCGGTCTTCACCGGATGGCGATGCCTTGAGCAGGTCACGCAGGGATTGTTCAAACGGATCGTGCATGGGCACCTCGCGCAGTATCAGTCAGAGACGAGAGCGCCGGGCGACGGGTCACACATCCGGTTGGGACGCGTGTCTCAAAATGCGCGAGGCTTGCCAGTACGGCCCCCTGCAACACTAGACCCACCGCAACCGCCGGAACAGCCACCACTGCCCGACCGCCAGCGCGAGCACGATGGCGCAGGCAAACAGGAAGCCATAGGGGTTCTCCGCGCCCGGAATACCGCCCACGTTGATGCCCAGAAGCCCGGTGATGAAGCTCATCGGCAGGAAAATGCAGGTGATGATGCCGAAGCGGTACATGGTCCGGTTCATCCGCTCGCTGCGCCGGCGGTCCTCGCTTTCCAGCACCAGCGCGGCCCGCTCGCGGGTCAACTCGAGCTCTTCGAGGTAGCGGATCAGGCTGTTGTTCAACTCGTTCCAGTAGTCGGCATCGGCCTCGGCGAACCAGCTCCACTTGCTGCGCGACAGCTGTGCGTAGATTTCCCGCTGCGGTGCCAGGAAGCGCCGCAGGCCGGCAGCGCGACGGCGAATCTGCTGCAGGCTGCCGTTCTCAGGTGTATACCGTTCGTCGGATTCAACCTTTTCCTCTTCCAGGTCGACCAGCTCGGACAGGTCGCTGACCAGCGCCTGGACCTTCTCGGTGAGCAGTTCACCCATCAGCAGCAACAGCTCGGAAGCCGATGTCGGCCCCCTGCCCTCGCTCAACAGCTGCAGCACCTCGTCACTGGCGCGCAGCGGCCGCAGGCGCAGGGAAATGACCCGTTGCGCCTCGGCGAAGATGCGCACCGAAACCATGTCCTCGGGCTCGGCGCCCGGGTTCAGGTTGACCCCGCGCAGAAACAGCAGCAGCTGCTCCCCCACCATGGGCAGCAAGCGCGGGCGGGTGTTTTCTTCCAGCAGCAGGTCACAGGCGAACTCGCTCAGGCCGCTTTCCTGCAGCAACCAGGTGCGGGTCTGTGGATGGCTGCGGTCCCAGTGCAGCCACAGGCTCTCCTGTGGCTGCAATTGCAGGCCGCCCAGCTCGGTCCGGGCGATCGAGCGCGCGCCGCCTTTGCCATCGAGCACCAGGGCATGCACCAGCCCCCACTGCGCGTTGTCTTCCTCGAACATCAAAGCTCCATCAGCGCGCGGGGCGCGTCACTCCGGCATTTTCAGCGGGCTTGGCGAGATGATCACGCCGTTGTTGTCGGCGTATACGTATTCGCCCGGGCGGAAGGTCACGCCGGCGAAAGTCACGGCCACGTTCAGGTCGCCGATGCCACGCTTGTCGGTTTTCATCGGGTGGCTGGCCAGAGCCTGTACACCCACGTCGGTCTGGATCAGCACGTCGACGTCACGCACGCAACCGTAGATCACCAAGCCTTCCCAACCGTTCTTGGCAGCCTTTTCGGCAAGCATGTCACCGAGCAGGGCCCGGCGCAGCGAACCGCCGCCATCGACCACCAGGACCTTGCCCTTGCCATCGAGCTCGACCTGTTCTTTGACCAGCGAGTTGTCTTCGAAGCACTTGATGGTGACGATCTGGCCGCCAAACGAGTCGCGGCCACCGAAGTTGCTGAACATCGGTTCCAGCACCTGGACCAGGTCGGGGTAGGCGTCGCAGAGGTCGGGCGTTACGTAATGCTGCATGGGAAGCTCCTGTCAGTCACAACGAAAGCGGATGTCGGGCAAGGCTACACCGGGGAGGCGGTTGCAGTCATCCGGGACCGGGCAGTCAGTTATGCGCAAGCTGCACCGGCCCTATCGCCGGCAAGCCGGCTCCCACAGGGAAACCACTGTCATTGAGAAATGTGGGGGCCTACACATCACACGATCAGCTGGCCGGTACAGGCTCGCCAACCAGCGTCGACTCATGCACAGCAAGCAAAGGCGCCCGCAACCAACGCTCCACCAGCGGCCAAACCTGCGCCTGCGCCGCCTTGCTCACCAGCATGTCGACATGCCCGAACGCCTCGAAACCTTGCTCGCGCCCAAGGCGCAGAAACTGCTTGCGCTCGCCACCGAGCTGATCGAACAGCTTGCGACACGCCCACACCGGGTCCTGGAAGTCCGCGGCTCCCGCCACCGCCAGTACCGGCACATCGACCTCGGCCAGGCCCGCCCACCAGTCGTTCTGCTTGTCGCCAAAACGCCCGAACAGGCCATGCCAGCGCATGCTTTCCAGGGCCAGGCCGATCGGTTCATCCTCTGGCCCACGCTTGAACCGCGGCCCGGAAATCTGCCCCCAGCGCTTGAGCAGCAGCTTCGCGCCCCAGGTCAACGGCGGCACTTTCAGCGGCCAATAGACGCGGCTGACCTGGGTGCCGAAAAACGCCGCGCTGGCGACCTGCTCGGCGCGCAGGAAGCCGCCACCCAATGCCGCCGCCAAGGTCGTGCCACCCAACGAGTGGCCCACCCAGTGCGGCGCCTGGCCGGCCTGCTCCTGGACGAAGGCCGCGATCAGCGGCAGGTCGTCTCGGGCATAGTCGGCCACCTGGTTGTGCTTCCAGTTGCGATTGCGCGGCGACAAACCGTGGCCGCGCATCTCCGGGATCCACACATCGAAACCGGCGCGGGCCAGGTAGGCGCCCAGGCCGATGCCCTTGGGCGAATACCAGAAACGCCGGTTGGAAAAACTGCCGTGCAGGAGAATGACCGGCACGCCCTGAGCGCCGCCCTGGTCGGCCAGGCCCAGGCGGGTCAAGGCGATTTCGACGCTGGGGTCAGGGCTATTGCCGGCCTTGATCCGGTACACGTCTTCACTGAGGTCGCCGCGCCGCTCGGCACTGAGCAGGGCGACGGGAAATAGATTGCTGCTGCTTTGCATAGGTTGCTTGGTGCACAAAAAAGGGCGGGATCCATTGCTGGAGCTCGCCCTGGATAAACCAGGCGGGGGCACGCCAGACGCACCCCCGCATTTCACCGCATCAGGCCGCGCCCTGGCCTTCGGCCAGGAAGAACCAGGTCTCGAGCACCGAGTCCGGGTTCAGCGACACGCTTTCGATGCCTTGTTCCATCAGCCACTTGGCCAGGTCCGGATGGTCCGACGGCCCCTGCCCGCAAATGCCGATGTACTTGCCGGCCTTGTTGCACGCCTGGATGGCGTTGGCCAGAAGCTTCTTCACGGCCGGGTTACGCTCGTCGAACAGGTGCGCGATGATCCCCGAGTCGCGGTCCAGGCCCAGGGTCAGCTGGGTCAGGTCGTTGGAGCCGATGGAGAAGCCGTCGAAGTACTCGAGGAACTCTTCGGCCAGGATGGCGTTGGACGGCAGCTCGCACATCATGATCACGCGCAGGCCGTTGTCGCCACGGGCCAGGCCGTTTTCGGCGAGCAGGTCGACGACCTGGCTGGCCTCGCCCAGGGTGCGCACGAACGGCACCATGATCTCGACGTTGGTCAGGCCCATCTCGTTGCGCACGCGCTTGAGCGCACGGCACTCGAGCTCGAAGCAGTCACGGAACGACTCGCTGATGTAGCGCGAAGCACCGCGGAAGCCCAGCATCGGGTTTTCTTCTTCCGGCTCGTACAGCTTGCCGCCGATCAGGTTGGCGTACTCGTTGGACTTGAAGTCCGACAGGCGCACGATGACCTTTTTCGGGTAGAAGGCCGCCGCCAGGGTGCTGATGCCCTCGACCAGCTTCTCGACATAGAAGCCGACCGGGTCGTTGTAGCCGGCGATGCGCTTGTCGACGCTGTCCTTCAGCTCGGCCGGCAGGCCGGCGTAGTTCAGCAGCGCCTTGGGGTGCACGCCGATCATGCGGTTGATGATGAATTCCAGGCGCGCCAGGCCGACACCGGCGTTGGGCAGCTGGGCAAAGTCGAAGGCGCGGTCCGGGTTGCCGACGTTCATCATGATCTTGAACGGCAGCTCCGGCATGGCATCGACCGAGTTCTGCTTGACGTCGAAGCCCAGTTCGCCTTCGAAGATGAAGCCGGTGTCGCCTTCGGCGCAGGAAACGGTGACGCCCTGGCCGTCCTTGAGGATCTGGGTGGCATTGCCGCACCCGACCACGGCCGGGATGCCCAGCTCACGGGCGATGATCGCCGCGTGGCAGGTACGCCCGCCGCGGTTGGTGACGATGGCGCTGGCGCGCTTCATCACCGGCTCCCAGTCCGGGTCGGTCATGTCCGACACCAGCACGTCGCCTGGCTGCACCTTGTCCATCTCGGACACGTCGTTGATCACGCGGACCTTGCCGGCGCCGATGCGCTGGCCGATGGCGCGGCCTTCGACCAGCACGGTGCCCTTCTCCTTGAGCAGGTAGCGCTCCATGACATTGGCGCTGGCGCGGCTCTTCACCGTTTCAGGGCGGGCCTGGACGATGTACAGCTTGCCGTCGTCACCGTCCTTGGCCCACTCGATGTCCATCGGGCGCTGGTAGTGCTGCTCGATGATCATGGCCTGCTTGGCCAGTTCGTTGACTTCGTCGTCGCTCAGGCAGAAGCGTGCACGCTCGGCACGCTCGACTTCGACGGTCTTGACCGAACGGCCGGCCTTGGCTTCGTCGCCATAGACCATCTTGATTGCCTTGCTGCCCAGGTTGCGGCGCAGGATGGCCGGGCGGCCGGCCTGCAGGGTCTGCTTGTGGACGTAGAATTCGTCAGGGTTGACCGCACCTTGCACCACGGTTTCACCCAGGCCGTAGGCGCCGGTGATGAACACCACGTCGCGAAAGCCCGACTCGGTGTCGAGGGTGAACATCACCCCGGCAGTGCCGGTTTCCGAGCGGACCATGCGCTGCACGCCGGCCGACAGGGCCACCAGCTTGTGGTCGAAGCCCTGGTGCACGCGGTAGGCGATGGCGCGGTCGTTGAACAGCGAGGCGAACACTTCCTTGGCCGCGCGGATCACGTTGTCGACGCCGCGGATGTTGAGGAAGGTTTCCTGCTGGCCGGCGAACGAGGCGTCCGGCAGGTCTTCGGCGGTGGCCGAGGAACGCACGGCCACGGCCATGTTGTCGTTGCCCTGGGACATGGCGGCGAAGGCGGTGCGGATTTCCGCATCCAGGCGCGCCGGGAACTCGGCTTCCATGACCCACTGACGGATCTGCGCGCCGGTTTTGGCCAGGGCGTTGACGTCGTCCACGTCCAGCGCGTCGAGCGCGGCGTGGATGCGCTCGTTCAGGCCACTCTGATCGAGAAAGTCGCGGTACGCCTGAGCCGTAGTGGCAAAGCCGCCCGGCACCGAAACGCCAGCACCTGCGAGGTTGCTGATCATCTCGCCCAGGGATGCGTTCTTGCCCCCCACATGCTCCACATCATGGACGCCGAGCTTTTCGAGGGAAACTACGTACTCTACCAAGGTGATCTCTCCACTAACTGTATTGGAAAAGCTCAAGGGCGCCCGCCTGCCTGCTTGGACTTGGCCGGGCGCTTGTGGCCTGTACCTGGAAAATAAGTGAGAATGCCGACAGCCGCATTCGGCAAACCGAACTTATCATATCCAAGAATCGTCATCAGCTTAAGGCCCAGATCGCAAATGAAACGAACCGCGTTCTTCATCTCCGATGGCACCGGCATTACCGCCGAAACCCTGGGCCAAAGCCTGCTTGCGCAATTCGAGAGCATCCCGTTCAACAAATTCACCCGCCCGTACATCGATACGCCGGACAAGGCGCGCACCATGGTGCAGCAGATCAACACGGCCGCCGAGCGCGACGGCATGCGCCCGATCATCTTCGACACCATCGTCAACCAGGACATCCGCGAGATCCTGGCCACCTCGAACGGCTTCATGATCGACATCTTTTCGACGTTTTTATCCCCGCTCGAGCAGGAATTGACCGCCCATTCGTCGTATTCCGTGGGTAAATCCCACTCGATCGGCGGCAACTCCAACTACATGGAGCGCATCGAGGCGGTGAACTTCGCCCTCGACAACGACGATGGCGCGCGCACCCACTACTACGACAAGGCCGACCTGATCCTGGTGGGCGTATCGCGCTGCGGCAAGACGCCGACGTGCCTGTACATGGCCATGCAGTTCGGCATCCGCGCCGCCAACTACCCGCTGACCGAAGACGACATGGAGCGCCTGCAGCTGCCGGCGGTGCTGAAGAAGCACCACAACAAGCTGTTCGGCCTGACCATCGACCCGGACCGCCTGACCGCCATCCGCCACGAGCGCAAGCCCAACAGCCGCTATTCGAGCTTTGCCCAGTGCGAGTTCGAGGTGCGCGAGGTAGAGAGCCTGTTCCGCCGGGAGAACATCCCCAACATCAACTCCACGCATTTTTCGGTGGAAGAGATTTCGGCGAAGATCCTCGTGGAAAAAGGGGTTGAGCGCAGGTTCAAGTAGGCCTGTGGGAGCCGGCTTGCCGGCGATAGGGCCAGAACAGGCACAAAAAAGCCCCGGCATCACTGCCGGGGCTTTTTCATTTCAGCCTGAAGATCAGGACGGCACCACCGCCGCCTGCCCACTCATCGCCAGGTCGACCAGCTCGCGGTTGGCCACCGCATACATCGCATAGTCGGTGCCCGTGGCGTTGCGCAGGTCGTCGAGCATGGCGCGCCAGCGCTCGACCATCACCCGGTGCTGCTCGGCCCACAACGCCACGCGCGCGTCCATGTCCTGCGGCGCATCGGCCATCTGCAGCACGGAAATGGTGATCGCCCGCTGCTGCAGGTCGATGTCGTCGCGGAACGCCTCGCGGGCCAGGGCCTGCCAGTTGTTCTCCACCGGCAGGTTGCTGATCTCCTGCAGGTACCAGGTCAAATCCAGCGCGCTGCCCACGGCGAAGAACGCCTTGGCCACCTGGGCCGGCTCATGCCCGGTGACATCCGCCGCCTCGATGATCGGCAGCAGCGTGTACAGGTGGCTGGTGCCGGCGACCATGCGCGCCAAGAGCTCCGGCACGCCAGCCTCGACGAAGCTCTGGTAGCGCACCATCCAGCGCTCGCGGGTCGGGCCTTCGAGCAGCTCGTCGAGCTTGAGCCCAAGCTGGGCGATTTTCGGCCCGAAGTGCGCGGTATCGCGCCCGGCATCCTGCTCGTTGCGCCGGCTGCGCAGGAACCAGCGGGTGGCGCGGCGGCCCAGGCGCATCAGCTCGTCCATCAAGGTCAGCTGGATTTCCGCCGGCACCTGGTAGTCCAGCGCCTCGATCTGGCGGAACCAGTGCGGCAGGTGGAAGATGTCGCGCACGATCACGTAGGCACCGGCAACGTTGGCCGGGCTCATGCCGGTGGACTCCTTCAGGCGCTGCACGAAGGTGATGCCCATGTTGTTGACCAGGTCGTTGGCGATCTGGGTGCTGACGATCTCGCGCTTGAGGCGGTGGCGGCGCATGGCCTCGGCGAACTTGCTGACCAGCGACGGCGGGAAGGCGGTTTCCATGTCGCGGGTCAGGTAGTCGTCGTCCGGCACCAGCGACTTGAGCAGTTGCTCCTTGAGGTCGATCTTGCTGTAGGAGATCAGCACCGACAGTTCGGCACGGGTCAGGCCCTGGCCGGCCGCCAGGCGCTCGGCCAGCTGCTCCTCGGACGGCAGGAACTCGATGGCCCGGTCAAGCTTGCCGCGGCTTTCCAGGTCGGCCATCAGGCGCTTGTACTCGGCAATCCGCTCGCGGGCGCGGCGGGCGGCCAGCGACAGCGCCTGGGTCTGCTTGTAGTTGTTGCCCAGCACCAGGCCGGCCACTTCATCGGTCATGCTGCCCAGCAGCTGGTTGCGCTGCTTCTCGGTCATGTCGCCACCCTGCACCACTTCGTTGAGCAGGATCTTGATGTTGACCTCGTGGTCGGAGCAGTCCACGCCGCCGGCGTTGTCGATGAAGTCGGTGTTGGTGGCACCGCCCTGCAGGCCGAACTCGACGCGGCCCAGCTGGGTCATGCCGAGGTTGCCGCCCTCGCCCACCACCTTGCAGCGCAGCTCGTTGCCGTTGACCCGCAGCGCGTCGTTGGCCTTGTCGCCGACATCGGCGTGGCTTTCGCTGCTGGCTTTCACGTAGGTGCCGATGCCGCCGTTCCACAGCAGGTCCACCGGCGCCTTGAGCAGTGCATGCAGCAGCTCGGTCGGGGTCAGGCGGTCGGCTTCGATGGCGAAGCGCTCTTTCATCTGCGGGCTGATGGCGATGCTCTTGGCACTGCGCGGGAAGATCCCGCCGCCTTCGGACATGATGCTGGTGTCGTAGTCGCTCCAGGCCGAGCGCGGCAGGTCGAACAGGCGCTTGCGCTCGACGAAGCTGGTGGCTGGGTCCGGGTTGGGGTCGATGAAGATGTGCAGGTGGTTGAACGCGGCTACCAGCTGCAGTTTGTCCGACATCAACAGGCCGTTGCCGAACACGTCACCGGCCATGTCGCCGACACCGATCACGGTGATCGGGTCTTGCTGCACGTTGATGCCACGCTCGCGGAAGTGGCGTTGCACGCCGACCCACGCGCCGCGCGCGGTGATGCCCATCTTCTTGTGGTCGTAGCCGGCCGAGCCGCCCGAGGCGAACGCATCGCCCAGCCAGAAGCCGTAGTCGATGGCGATGCCGTTGGCGATGTCGGAGAAGGTCGCGGTGCCCTTGTCGGCCGCCACCACCAGGTACGGGTCGTCGTCATCGTGCCGCACCACGTTGGCCGGCGGCACCACGCCACCGTCCTTGAGGTTGTCGGTGATGTCGAGCAGGCCGGAGATGAAGATGCGGTAGCAGGCCACGCCTTCGGCAGCGATTTCGTCGCGGGTGCCGCCCAGCGGCAGGCGCCGTGGCAGGAAGCCGCCCTTGGCGCCGACCGGCACGATCACCGAGTTCTTCACCTGCTGGGCTTTCACCAGGCCCAGCACTTCGGTACGGAAGTCTTCTTCGCGGTCCGACCAGCGCAGGCCGCCGCGGGCGACGTTGCCAAAGCGCAGGTGCACGCCCTCGACCCGCGGCGAATAGACGAAGATCTCGAACTTCGGCACGGGCTTGGGCAACTCGGGAATCAGCTTGGGGTTGAACTTGAAGCTGAAGTACGACTTGTTCTGGCCGTTGGCGTCGGGCTGGTAGAAGTTGGTGCGCAGGGTGGCCTTGATCAGGTCCAGGTAGCGGCGCAGGATGCGGTCCTCGTTGAGCACCTGGACATCGTCCAGGGCGGTGAGGATCGCCTGCTCCAGGCGCTGCTGCTTGTCGTCCAGGTCTTCGTTGGTCAGCTTGCGCGCCAGGTAGAAGCGGGTCTTGAACAACCGGGTCAGCTCGCGGGCGATGTCGGTGTGGTTGTTCAGGGTGCTGGCGATGTAGCCCAGGTCGAAGCCCAGGCGGATCTGCTTGAGGTAGCGGGCATAGGCGCGCAGCAGCGCCACATCACGCCACGGCAGGCCGGCGGTGAGCACCAGGCGGTTGAAGGCGTCGTTCTCGGCGTCGCCCTGGACGATATGCACGAACGCATCCTGCAGCACATCGTTGAGCTGCTGGATGTCCAGGTTCAGGCCTTCGCTGTAGGTGAAGGCGAAGTCGTGGATCCAGTACTCGCGGCCACTGGCGTGGCGCAGCCGGTACGGGAACTCGCCGAGCACGCGCAGGCCCAGGTTCTCGAGAATCGGCAGCACGTCCGACAGCGCCAGCGGGGTATCGGCGTGGTACAGCTTGCAGTGCAGCAGGCGCTCGCCCAGGCGCGTCAGCGGCTGGTAGAAGCTCATTGCCAGCGGCTTGGCCTCGGACAGCGCCAGTACGTGCTGCAGGTCGACCACCGCCGAGTGCGCGGCAAAGCGCTCGCGGTAGCCGGCCGGGAAGCCTTTGGGGAAGTCGGCGAGGATGTTGGTGCCCTGGGCTTCGCCGAAGTTTTCCACCACCAGCGCCGAATAGTCGTCATGCCACGAGCGGCACGCCTGGATCACTTCGTTTTCCAGCTGCTGTGGGTCGATGTCGATGCGGTTTTTCGGGTCGACCCGCAAAATCAGCTGCACACGCGCCAGCACCGATTCGGAGAAGAAGGTCCAGAACTCGCAGTCGCTGGCTTTGAGGCGCTCCATCAGCACCTGCTGGATCTTCTGGCGCACCTCGGTGGAATAGATTTCCCGCGGCACGTAGGCCAGGCAGTAGCAGAAGCGCCCGTAAGGGTCCTTGCGCAGGAACACGCGGATCTTGTTGCGCTCCTGGATCTGCACGATCGACATCACGGTGCTGAACAGCTCGTCGATCGGGGTCTGGAACAGGTCGTCGCGCGGCAGCACTTCGAGCACCTGGGCCAGTTCCTTGCCCAGGTGGGCCTTGGGGTCGAAGCCCGAACGGCGCTCGACTTCAGCGACCTTGACGCGGATGTAGGGGATGGCATGCACGCTCTCGCCGTACACCGAGGAGGTGTACAGGCCCATGAAGCGGTGCTCCTTGACCACCTTGCCGTCGGCATCGAGCTGGCGGATCGACACGTAGTCCGGGTAGGCCGGGCGGTGCACGCGGCTGGGCAGCGCGGCCTTGGCGAACGACAGCAGCAGCGGCTCGGCCAGGTAGGCCACGGCGTAGTCTTCGATACGCAGCTCTTCAGGCGTCAGGCCCACGCGCAGGCGGCGCGGCAGGCCGAGGAAGGAATGCTCGTCGTAGAGCATCTGGCCGCCGGCAGCATCGCCCTGCACGGTGAATTCTTCATAGCCGAGGAAGGTGAAATGGTTGTCCAGCAACCACTCCAGGAACGCCTTGACCTCGCCCTTCTCATGCTGCACCGGGGCGAACGGGGTTTGCTCCACCAGCGCCACCACGTCGCGCAGCTTGGCCTTCATCGGCTCGAAATCGGCCACGGCCACGCGCACTTCGGCCAGCACCTGCTCGATCTCGCGGGCCAGCACGTTCAGCTCGGCGGCGTTGGCGCAGCGGTCGATCTCCAGGTACATCAGCGACTCGTGGCGCACGCCTTCGCCATGGGTGCCCTTGGGCAGCAGCTCGAGCAGCTCGCCCTTGGGCCCGCGGCGCACGCTGAGCACGGTGGTCTGCAGGGTGTGGATGCTGTAGCCGCGGCGGTTGAGCTCGGTGCGCACCGAGTCGACCAGAAATGGCAAGTCATGGTGCAGCACCTCGACCACGGTATGGGTCGATTGCCAGCCGTTGCGTTCGTAATCGGGGTTGTACACCCGCACCTGCGGTTGCTCGGGGTCGAAGCGCTCGATGATGCGCCAGGCCGACAGGGTGCAGCCGGCCAGGTCCGACAGCCTGCGCTGGGTGAGTTCGTCCAGGGAAATGATGCCGAAGAACTGCTCGGCGAACAGCGCCACTTGTGGCAGTGACTGTTCGCTGATGTGCTGCGCCAGGGCCGCCTGCAGTTGATGCTGGAAGTCGGCTTTGCTGGCTGCGGTGAAGAACGCCATCTGTGGTACTCCGCTTGGGCTTTGTAATAGTTGAAGCGTCGCGTGCGTCCGACGGTCACGGATCAACGATAGCCAACCCGTGGCAAGCCGGACGTAAAGTTCAGGGCTCGCCGAAGCTTAACGACTGATCGGTCATCGCCGCTTGCAGCGCTGCGACAATTTCGGTCAAGGGGCGGTAACTTTACGTTTATGGATGCCCACAACACTGTCAGAATTCCCTTTCATTTCCTTGACCCGAGCCCGCTATGCAAATCAATACCGCCCTGCTCTTCGCCACCCCGTGCGATGACGAGGAAGACAACATGGCGACCTTGTGCTGCCACAGCGACAAGGGGCAGATGTTCCTGCTGACCCGCTATCCGGACGAGGACACGGTCGACCTGACCCTCGATGACGAGCCTTCGACGCTCGATGGCCTGAAGGTGACCTTGAGCGCACAGCGCTTGCTGATCGAAGTGGCCGCCGGGGACCGTGATGCGCTCAAGGGCGATGAGGCGCTGGAAATCGTGCTGACCTCGGCGGGCACTGACCTGGAAGAGGTCGAGCTGACCTTGCGCAATATTCTCGATGGCACGGGCACCTTCGTCAGCGAGCTCTGAGCTTTTTCGGCAGTGGCCCTATCGCCGGCAAGCCGGCTCCCACAGATTCTCTGCGTGGGAGCCGGCTTGCCGGCGATAGGGCCCTGACAGACACTCCATAACCCCTTGAAAATATTGACAGCCAATCCACCGACAGGCATTGTCTGACAACCTGACCACTAGGCAACCGCCCCCATGCTAGAGCTCCAGCGCCCCGACACCCTGGTCGAACGGGTTGTCAGCGCCATCCGCGCCGAGATCGATGCCGGCCGCCTGGCCGCCGAATCGCGCCTGCCCACCGAACAGCAACTGGCCGAACAGCTCAATGTCAGCCGCTCGGTGGTGCGTGAGGCAGTGGCGCAGCTCAAGGCCGATGGCGTGCTGATCGCCCGTCGCGGGCTCGGTTCCTACATCTCGCAAACCCCCAACGGCACGGTGTTTCGCTTCCCCGGCAGCCAAGGGCGCACGCCTGACCTGGTGCAGATGTTCGAGATGCGCCTGTGGATCGAAACCCAGGCCGCGGCCATCGCCGCGCGTCGGCGTGACGCCGATGACCTGGCGCACATGGCCAAGGCCCTGCAAGCCATGCTCGACAAGAGCAGCGACTTCGCCACCGCCTCGGCCGCCGACGTGGCCTTCCACCGGGCCATCGCCGAAGCCAGCAAGAACGACTACTTCGTGGCCTTCCACGACTTCCTCGGCGGCCAGCTGGCCAGCGCGCGGCGCACCGCCTGGGAAAACTCCGCCAGCCACTCGGTAGGCGGCTCGGCAGATGCCAACCGCGAACACCAGGCGCTGTACCAGGCCATCGCCGACGGCGACCGGCAAGCCGCAGCTGCCTGCGCCGAAGCGCACCTGCGCGCGTCAGCCAAACGCCTGAAAATCGACCTTCCCGCCCTCGACTGACCCCGGAGCACTCACCGTGGCCTGGCGAGGCGTTTTGCACGCACTACTTAGTCTGACAACCTGATAAGCAGATTAACCGACAAGAACACCAAGGTACCCCTGCATGACTTACGACTACTGCATCATCGGCGGCGGCATCGTCGGCCTCGCCACCGCGATGGCCCTGCTGCAACAGCGCCCCGGCGCGTCCTTGCTGATCCTGGAAAAGGAAGCCAGCCTCGGCCGCCACCAGACCGGCCACAACAGCGGCGTGATCCATGCAGGCATCTATTACGCCCCGGGCAGCCTCAAGGCCGAGCTGTGCAAGCGCGGCGCCCAGGCCACCAAGGACTTCTGCCGCGAACACGGCATCGCCTTCGACGTCTGCGGCAAGCTGCTGGTGGCCTCCAACCCGCTGGAAATGCAGCGCATGGAGGCGCTGTACCAGCGCTCGCAGCAGAACGGCCTGAAGGTCGAGCGCCTCGACGCCGGCGAACTCAAGCGCCGCGAGCCGAACATCGCCGGGCTCGGCGCACTGTTCGTCGACGCTACCGGCATCGTCGACTACAAGCAGGTGTGCTACGCCATGGCCAAGGTCATCGAGCAGGCTGGCGGCGAAGTGCGCCTGTCCACCACGGTGCAGGGCATCCGCGAGCTGGGCGAGCATGTCGAGATCCGCGATCACGGCCAGACCTGGCGGGCCCGCCAGCTGGTCGCCTGCGCCGGCCTGCAATCCGACCGCCTGGCGCGCCTGGCCGGGGTCAGGATCGACCATCAGATCATCCCCTTCCGCGGCGAGTACTACCGCCTGCCAGCCAGCAAGAACCAGATCGTCAACCACCTGATCTACCCGATCCCCGACCCGGAGCTGCCGTTCCTCGGCGTGCACCTGACGCGCATGATCGACGGCAGCGTCACCGTCGGCCCCAACGCCGTGCTCGGCTTCGGCCGGGAGAACTACCGCAAGTTCTCGGTGAACTGGCGCGATGTGGCCGAGTACGCCGCCTTCCCCGGCTTCTGGAAAACCATCTGGAACAACCTCGGCTCCGGCACCGCCGAGATGAAGAACTCGCTGTTCAAGCGCGGCTACCTGGAGCAGTGCCGCAAGTACTGCCCATCGCTCGAGGTCGAAGACCTGCTGCCCTACGAGGCCGGCATCCGCGCCCAGGCGGTGATGCGCGACGGCACCCTGGTGCATGACTTCCTGTTCGCCGAGACCCCGCGCATGGTGCACGTCTGCAATGCCCCGTCGCCTGCGGCCACCTCGGCCATCCCGATCGGCCAGATGATCGCCGAGAAGATCCTCAAGGCCCGCTGAACACTGCTGCAACACAACACTACAAAGACAATAAGGAACCTCAGATGTCGGTACACGAGGCGGCGCTGGCCGCAACCGAAACCCCGCAACAGCAACGCAAGCGCCTGCGCAAGGTAGCCGCGGCAACCATCTTCGGCTCGATGCTGGAGTGGTACGACTTCTACCTCTACGCGACCATGGCGGCGATCGTGTTCTCGAAGATCTTCTTCGATGCCAGCAACCCGGCGGTGGCCTCGCTGCTGGCGTTCTCCACCTTCGCCATCGGCTTCATCGCCCGCCCCTTCGGCGGCGTGCTGTTCGGCTACCTGGGCGACCGCTTCGGGCGCAAGCACGTGCTGGTCATCACCTTCTGCATGATGGGCGTGTGCACCGCGCTGATCGGCCTGATCCCCAGCTACGCCAGCATCGGCATCTGGGCACCGATCCTGCTGGTGGTGATCCGCATCATCCAGGGCCTGGGCGCCGGCGCCGAGCTCTCGGGCGCGGCGGTCACCTCTTACGAGCACGCCAGCGAAGGCAAGCGCGGCAGCCAGGGCGCCTGGCCGGCACTGGGGCTGAACCTGGGCCTGCTGCTGTCGTCGCTGACCGTGTACCTGCTGACCATGAACGGCAACGAGTTCCTCCTGGCCGGCGGCTGGCGCATCCCGTTCATCGCCAGCATTGCCCTGGTGGCGGTCGGCCTGTGGGTGCGCAAGAGCATCCCGGAAACGCCCGATTTCAAGAAGGCGCATGACAAGGTCGACGACCAGCCCCAGGTGTCGCCGCTCAAGCTGCTGTTCAAAAACGACCTCAAAGGCCTGGCCGTGGTGTTCTTCGTGGCCATCGGCTACAACGCCCTGAGCTATATCTTCAAGACCTTCTCGCTGGCCTACCTGACCCAGTTCAAAGGGGTCGAGGCGCATGTCACCTCGCTGTCGGTGACCATCGCCAGCCTGGTGGCGATCTTCACCGTGCCGTTCTTCGGCTGGCTGTGCGACCGCTGGAGCAGCAAGACCGTGCTGATGCTCGGCGGCGTGCTGTCGGCACTGTTCGCCTACCCGTTCCTGCAGCTGCTGAGCACCGGCGAGCCGACCCTGATCTACGTGGCCATCGCCATCGGCACCGGCATCCTCGCGCCGATGATGTTCGCCCCGCAGGGTTCGTTCCTCAGCCGCCAGTTCCCGACCCAGACCCGCTCTTCGGGCTTTGGCACCGGCCGCGAAATCGGCACCGCCGTGGCCGGCGGCCTGGCGCCGCTGGGCGGGCTGGCGCTGGTGGCAGGCTCGGCGACCCACTCCACCGATGGCGTGGCGTTGATCCTGGCGATCTCTGGCGTGCTGGTGGTGGTGTTCGCGCTGTTCGACCAGGGCCGCAAGCACTCCACCTCGAAGAACTGAGGGGTGTGCGGCAGTACCTGCGAAGGTGCAGGTACTGCCGCCCCTTGGGCTTCAACCCAGCGGATTGTCATGCATGACCCGGCCACCTTCCTCGGGCCGGTTGATGTACAGCACGTCCAGCGAGCTGTTGCGCAACCCCGCCAGGGCATTCCAGTGCGCCGAGGTATGCACGTATTTGCGCTGCAGCAAGGCCTGCTCGGCGGGCGTCAGTTGCGGCCCCTGGCAACGCCCCAGGGCATAGTCGTGCAGTTTTTCGCTGATCGCCTGCAGCTCTTCGGGCAGCCGATGCGCCTCGTCCCCACCCAGCCCGGCGAATGGCACGCCGTTGCTCACGGCCAGCTCACGCATGATGCTCAGGTAGATGCGCGACAGATGCCCGCTCACCTCACGCTCCCGGTACACGGCGACGTAGACCTGTTTTTCCGGGTCTTCACGCTTGCCTCGGCCTTCGCTGACCGGCTCCTCCCAGACCTGCAGGCAGGGCTGCGGGTCACCCAACTGCACGATTGCCGAAGCCAGCAAGGCCTGCACCGCCGCATAGGCGCGGGTGTGCTCTGCCGGCGTGGCCGCAGGCACCCGGTTCGATTGCGGTTTGCACAACAGCACCTGCTCGCGCAGGGTGGCGGGGTAACCGCCGCCGATGTTCGAGTGCACGCCGGGCACGACAATGTCGTTGCCGCAGCGCAGCAAGGGGAAGTTGCGCCGCCGCTCGTCGCCGGCCACCAGCTGCACCACCTGCCGCGCAATGCCCTGGCCAAGGCCTAGCTGCAAGCCATCGTAATCGTCAGTGGCAGGGTCGAAGTTGCCACGCAGCGGCGCGACGATCGCCGCCACCGTGTCGAACAGGCCGATGAATTCGATCACCCGGTGGCACTGCAACTCGCCCGGCAGGCCCTCTGCCGCCTCGGCCAGCCGGTTGGCCAGGTGCCTGGCCGCTGCCGCTCCCCGGCTGAACCCGAACAGGTCGAAGGTGATTTTGCCCGGCAACACCTGCCGATGGCTTGCCAGGCAGTCGTGCACCTGTTGCGCCACGGCGGCCAAGGCCTGCTCGACACGTGCCTGGACCCCGGCATGCCCCCGGCCAGTCGCGCCGCCGAAGGCCGAGTCGGGTGCCCCTTCGCAGGTGCCGATGCCCTGCACATAGCACTTGAGGAAGAATTCATCATCGACCTGGCCGCCAGGGTACAGCGCATGCAACAGGGCGATGTTGCTCAAGGCGTTGGCGTAACTGCCCCCTTCACCGCCTTGCGCGGCCTGGGCATTGGCTTGGTTGTTGCCGGTTCCGTCGAAGAAGATGCCCACCCGCAAACTGGCTGGGCCATGTTGCTGTTCCATGCTCACGCTCCTTGCTGATTGGGAGCGTGCAAGCAAGCGATAGCGGGCGCCGGTGGAAAATCAGCCAATGCAGCAAACAGCGAGCGCAGATTTCGACGTGGCACCGCGGATGGATTAAAGTATCCCCCCTTGCCAGGCCAGTTGCCTTTCGCGCTCGCCCTGCCCCATTCCAGGAACCGCCATCGATGGAACACCGTGAAGCGCTGATCGCGCTACGCACCTTTCTTTCCACCCAGATTCTCGGCCAGGAAAAGCTGGTCGAACGGCTGCTGATCGTGCTTCTGGCCGACGGCCACATGCTGGTGGAGGGCGCGCCGGGCCTGGCCAAGACCAAGGCGATCAAGGAACTGGCCGAAGGCATCGAGGCGCAGTTCCATCGCATCCAGTTCACCCCCGACCTGCTGCCGGCGGATATCACCGGCACCGAAATCTATCGCCCGGAAACCGGCAGCTTCGTGTTCCAGCAGGGGCCGATCTTCCACAACCTGGTGCTGGCCGACGAAATCAACCGCGCCCCGGCCAAGGTCCAGTCGGCGCTGCTCGAAGCCATGGCCGAGCGCCAGGTCAGCGTGGGCCGCAGCACCTACGACCTGTCGCCACTGTTTCTGGTCATGGCCACGCAGAACCCGATCGAGCAGGAAGGCACCTACCCGCTGCCCGAAGCCCAGCTCGACCGCTTCCTGATGCACGTGAAAATCGGCTTCCCCGATGCTGCCGTGGAGCGGCGCATCCTCGCCCAGGCCCGCGGCGAAGCCCTGGGCGGCGAAGTGAAGCCTGAGCGGCGGGTCAGCCAGCTGGCGATCTTCGCCGCGCGCAAGGAAATCCTTGGCCTGTACATGGCCGACGCGGTGGAGGAATACCTGGTGCAGCTGGTCATGGCCACCCGCACCCCGGCCAAGTTCGACAGCGAGCTGGCCGACTGGATCGCCTACGGCGCCAGCCCGCGCGGCTCCATCGCCCTGGACCGCTGCGCGCGTGCCCATGCCTGGCTGGCCGGGCGCGACTTCGTCAGCCCCGAAGACATCCAGGCGGTGCTGTTCGATGTGCTGCGCCACCGCATCATCCTGTCGTTCGAGGCCGAGGCAGCTGGCGTTGACCAGGACCGGGTGGTGCAGCGCATTCTCGACGTAGTCGCCGTCGCCTGAACTCAGGTGTTCTTCTCGACCAGGGTTTTCCGAGGGGGCTGTTCGAACGCACGGCGCGCAATGTGGGCAATGCGCGAGCCCAGGCAATCGTGCACATTTTTAGCGAACGCATTGGTCGTCACCACTGCGGATGCATTAAAGTAGGGGCCTCTGCCCAGCGCGCCCTCGACCTCGTCGCCTGACCCCATGCCCGCCACGCACCTCGCCGACCCCGGCATCCGCATCGGCCTCGCCGAGCTGATCGACATGCGCCACCGTGTGCGCGAGATTCAGCTGTTTTCCCGCCCCGGCCAGCGCAGCCCGCTGATTGGCCTGCACCATTCCAAGCTGCGCGGGCGTGGCGTGGACTTCGACCAGGTGCGCGTCTACCAGGCCGGCGACGACGTGCGCAACATCGACTGGCGCGTCACTGCCCGCACCCAGGAGCCGCATACCAAGCTGTTCCACGAAGAACGCGAGCGGCCCATCTTCATCCTCGTCGAGCAAAGCCAGCGGCTGTTCTTCGGCTCGGGGTTGATGTTCAAGTCGGTGCTGGCGGCCGAGGCCGCGGCGCTGTTCGGCTGGGCCGCGCTGGGGCATAACGACCGCATCGGCGGGCTGGTGTTCGGTGACAACGAGCACCACGAAATCAAGCCGCGGCGCAGCAAGCAAAGCCTGCTGCAACTGCTCAACCGCCTGGCCAAGGTCAACCAGGCGCTGCACACCGAGGCCGCGCCCCAGGCCGACAGCCTCGGCCTTGCCCTGCGCCGCGCCCGTGAAGTGCTGCGCCCGGGCAGCCTGGCCATCGTGATCTGCGACGAGCGCTCGCTCACCGACCAGGCCGAACAGCACCTGGCCATGCTCTCGCGCCATTGCGACCTGCTGCTGCTGCCGGTTTCCGACCCGCTCGACCATGCCTTGCCCGCCGCCGGCCTGCTGCGCTTCGCCCAGCGCAGCGCGCAACTGGAGCTCGACACCCTGGACGCCAACCTGCGCCGGGCCTACCGTCAACAGGCCGAAGCGCGCATCGAACGCTGGGACTTGATGGCGCAGAAGCTGCGGGTGCTGCTGATGCCGCTGAGCACCCAGAGCGAGATGATCGAGCAGTTGCGTGAGTACCTCAACGCCCAGCGCCCACGGAGCGGCCAATGAACCCGCTGGACCAGCTGCAACCCTTGCTCGCGCCACCGGCGATCGGCCTGTGGCCACCGGCGCCAGGCTGGTGGCTGCTGCTCGCGCTGCTGCCGCTGCTGGGCTGGGGCCTGTGGCGGCTGCGCCGCTGGCGGCCGGGCAAGCGCCCGGTGGTACGCGCGGAACTGCCGCTCGACCCGGTGCGCGTGGAAGCCCTGGCCGAGCTTGCGCGCCTGCCCCGCCCCTACGACGGCGCGCCGGCCGGCGCCTGGCTGCAGCAGATCAACGCACTGCTCAAGCGCCTGTGCCGCAACCACTACCCCGGCGCCAACAGCCACACCCTCAACGGCCGCCAGTGGCTGGCGTTTCTCGACAACCGCTGCCCGGCGGCCGGCCTGACGCGCTGGATGGTGCTGGTCGAAGGCGCCTACAAGCCCGAGTGCAAGCTCGACGACAAAGCCATTGCCGGGCTCAGCCAGGCCGTCGAAACCTGGATCCGCAAACATGTTTGAACTGGCCTGGCCATGGATCTTCCTGCTGCTGCCGCTGCCTTGGCTGGCGCGCCTGCTGCTGCCCGCCGCCGACAGCGGCGAGCCGGTGCTCAAGGTCGGCTTTCTCGATGAACTGGAAAGCCTAGCCGGGCGCCGGGCACGCCTGAACCTGCCGACCTGGCGCCAGCAGGCGCCGTTCGTGCTGATCTGGCTGTTGCTGCTGCTGGCCGCCGCCCGCCCGCAATGGCTCGGCGACCCGGTGCCGGTGGCCGCCAGCGGCCGCGACCTGCTGGTGGCGGTGGACGTGTCCGGTTCCATGGACTTCCCCGACATGCAATGGAAGGATGAAGACATCAGCCGCCTGGACCTGGTCAAGGCGCTGCTCGGCGACTTCCTGCAGGAGCGCGAAGGCGACCGCGTCGGCCTGATCCTGTTCGGCAGCCAGGCCTACCTGCAGGCGCCGCTGACCTTCGACCGGCGCACCGTGCGCACCTTCCTCGACGAAGCGCAGATCGGCATCGCCGGCAAGAACACCGCCATCGGCGATGCCATCGGCCTTGCGGTCAAGCGCCTGCGCCAACGCCCGGCGCAGAGCCGGGTGCTGGTGCTGATCACCGACGGC
>NZ_DJTF01000059.1:2545-49434 GCF_002438125.1 Pseudomonas sp. UBA6315 | reverse complement strand
AAGGCGTGCGCATCTACACCATTGGCATCGGCGCCAACCCCGAGGCCAGCGGCACCCCGGGCCTGCTCGGGCTGAACCCGAGCCTGGACCTGGACGAAGCGTCGCTCAAGGAAATCGCCGACATCACCCACGGCGCCTACTTCCGCGCCCACGACGGCGCCGAACTGGACGCCATCGGCGACACCCTCGACCAGCTCGAACCGGTCGCCCAGCAGCCGACCCAGGCGCGTACCGCCAAAGCCCTGTACGCCTGGCCCTTGGCCCTGGCGCTGCTGCTCAGCGTGCTGCTGGTGGCCGCCGTGCAGTGGCCGGACAACCTGCTGCAACGCGCGCTGCGCCGGCCGCGCTTCCTGCAGCCGCACCCGCAATGGCGCGAGCGCCTCAAACGGCTACGCCTGAGGAAGCGCCGATGATCGACCTCTGGCCACAATGGCTGCGCCCCCTCTGGCTGCTTGCCGTGCCGCTGCTCGCCTGGCTGCTGTTCAAGCTGTGGCACCGGCGCAAACGGGCCGGGCGCTGGCAGATGATCCTGCCGGCGGCCTTCCACCCGGTGCTGCTCGGTGGCGGCAGTGGCAGCAACAGCAAGCTACCCTGGGTAGCCCTGGGCCTGGCCTGGCTGCTGGTGGTGCTGGCCCTGCTCGGGCCGAGCTGGCAGCGCCTGGAAGAAACCCGCCAGCGCCCGGCCGACCCGCTGGTGATCCTGCTCGAGCTGACCCCGCAGATGCTTGCCGAGGACGTTGCCCCCAACCGCCTGGAACAGGCCCGGCGCAAGATCCTCGACCTGCTCGAACACCGTAGCGAAAGCCAGACCGCCCTGGTCGTCTATGCCGGCAGCGCCCATACCCTGGTGCCGCTGTCCGACGACCTGGGCACCACGCGCAACCTGCTCGAAGCGATTGACCCCTCGATCATGCCGCAGCCCGGCCAACGCGCCGACCTTGCCGTGCAAAAGGGCCTGGCGCTGCTGGCCCAGAGCGGGCTGGGCCAGGGCCGCCTGCTGCTGATCGGCTCGGAGCTGAGCGCGCCGGAGCGCCAAGGTATTGTCCAGGCCCTCGGCCGCCAGGGGCCAAGCCTGCTGATGCTGGGCATCGGCAGTGCCGAAGGCGCACCGGTGCGCCAAGCCAATGGCGAATTCCTCAAGGACCCGCAAGGCGGCATTCTGGTGCCGCGCCTGGACAGCCCGGGGCTCAAGGCCTTCATCAGCGGCACGGGCGGTCGCTACCGCCATGCCCGTATCGACGACCTCGACCTGCGCGGCCTGGGCCTGTTCGACAACCCGCGCAGCCTGCGCAACGACGGCCACAACGTGCAGCTCGACAGCTGGGCCGACCAGGGTTACTGGCTGCTGATCCCCCTGCTGCTGCTGGCGGCCTGCGCCGGCCGGCGGGGCTGGCTGTTCTGCCTGCCACTGCTGCTGGCGCTGCCGCAGCCCAGCCAGGCGTTCGAGCTCAACGACCTGTGGCTGCGCCCCGACCAGCAGGGCCAGCGCCTGCTCGAGCGCAATCGCCCAGCCGACGCCGCACGCCACTTCCAGGACCCGCAATGGCTGGGCATGGCTCTGTACCAGGCCGGTGACTACGCCGGCGCCGCCAAGGCATTTGCCCAGGGCAACAGCGCCGAGGCCCACTACAATCGTGGCAATGCCCTGGCCCGTGACGGCGAGCTGGAAGCGGCCCTGGACGCCTACGAACAGGCCCTGGAGCGCCAGCCTGACCTGCAGCCGGCCCTGGCCAACCAGGCGCTGGTGCAGCAGTTGCTGCAGCAGCGCGAGGCGCAAGCCGAGGAACAACCGACCAACAGCGATGCCCAAGGCACGCCCGGCAGCGAAACCGAGGGCAACAGCAGCTCGGCCAGCAGCCCGGCCCAGGGCACACCCGGTCAAGAGCAACAGGCCAGCGCCGAACAACCCGGCGAAGGCAACAACGACAGCCAGGCAAGCCCCGGCAACCAGGCAGGCGACGACGACAGCGTGACCCAGCCGCCCCAGCGGCCGGTCTCGACCAGCCTCGATGCCGAACAACGCCAGGCCCTGGAACAATGGCTGCGGGAGATCCCGGACAACCCGGCCGAGCTGCTGCGGCGCAAATTCTGGTATGAACAGCAATTGCATCAGGAAACCCCACGATGAGTCGCCTCGGCGTCTTGCTTCTCAGCCTGCTGTGGGCCGCCCTCGCCCAGGCCGAACCGACCCTGCAGGCCAGCGTCGACCGCTCCCGCCTGGAAGCGGGCGAAACCCTGGAACTGACCCTGGAAAGCCAGGACGTCACCCAGTTCGGCAAGCCCGACCTGCGCGCGCTGGAAGGTGACTTCGAGGTGCGCGGCACACGCCAGCTCAACAGCCTGCACACCCTCGACGGTGAAACCCGCGCCAGCACCCGCTGGATCATCACCCTGCTGCCACGGCGCAGCGGCACCCTGCGCATCCCTGAGCTGCAGCTGGGCCAGTCGCACAGCCAGGCCATCGAGCTGCAGGTGCTGCAGGCCGATGCCAACCGCCAGGACAGCGCCTCGCAGGTGTTCGTCGAAGCCACCCTGGACAGCAATGAGGTGTACGTCCAGGCCCAGGCCGTGCTGACCCTGCGCATCTACCATTCGGTGTCGCTGTACGACGACAGCAGCCTCAGCCCGCTGCAGCTGGAGAACGCCAAGGTCGAGCCACTGGGCGAGTCGCGCACCTATGAAAAGGAAATCAACGGCGTGCGCCATGGGGTGATCGAGACCCGCTACGCGCTGTATCCACAGCAAAGCGGCAGCCTGGGAATCCCGCCCCTGACCTTCACCGCCACCGCCGCCGACAACCCTCAGCCGTCCGCCGGCAGTGGCCGGCAGACCGGCCGCCAGGTGCAGGTCAGCTCGCTGCCGCTGCGCCTGGCGGTGCGCCCCATCCCCGCCGACTGGCCGGCCGGCGCGCCCTGGCTGCCGGCGCGCAGCCTGACCCTCGAAGAACACTGGAGCCCCGACCCGAGCACCCAGCAACCGCAGATCGGCGACTCCCTGACCCGCAGCATCACCCTGCGCGCCAAGGGCCTGTCGAGCACCCAGCTGCCGCAGTTGCCGGCCACCGAGATCGTCGGCCTGCGCCGCTACCCGGACCAGCCGCTGCTGCGCAACGAAATCAGCGAGCGCGGCATGACCGCCAACCGCGAGGAGCGCGAGGCGCTGGTGCCGACCCACAGCGGCAAGCTGGCCCTGCCGGCGCTGGAAGTCACCTGGTGGAACACCCGCGAAGACCACCTGGAACACAGCAGCCTGCCCGCGCGTACCCTGGACGTGCTGGACAACCCGGCCCTGAGCGCGGAATCCCCCGCCGACGACAGCGCCGGCGTCAGCCACCTGCTCTGGCCCTGGCAGCTGGCCACCCTGCTGTTCGCCCTGACCACCGCGCTCGGCTTCGCGCTGTGGTGGCGCGCCCGCTCGCAACCGGCCGTACTGCGCGCCGCGCAGAATGGCCCAAGCCCCCGCACTCTGCTCGACGACCTCAAGCGTGCCTGCCTGGCCAACGACCCGCAGGCCACCCGCCAGGCGCTGGATGCCTGGGCGCGCCAGCAGCCGGAAACCCTGGCCGAGATGGCGGCGCGCTTCGTGCCGCTGTCCGATGCGCTGGATGGGTTGAACGGGGCGCTGTACAGCGAGAGTGGGCAGTTTTGGCAGGGCGAGGATCTGTGGCGAGCGATCGGCACCATTCCACCGGCAGAGCAGGTGCTGTTGCCGGCGGGTGAGAGTGGCAGCTTGCCGCCGCTTTATCCCAAGTAACGCACTGCCTGTTCGAGCCTGATCGCCGGCGATCGGGCCCGGGCAAACTGCACAACCTCCAGGGTTGGGTTACCATACCCGCCTTCGCGAAGCCCACCCTTCAAGTCAAGCCCTGCGCTTGCCTGACTCGACACCAACAGGTCATCCATGCGTCTGTTTCACACCTCCGACTGGCACCTGGGCCAAAGCCTGCACGGCCAGGAACGCGACTTCGAACACGCCTGCTTCCTCGACTGGCTGCTCGGCCAGCTGCGCCTGCGCCAGCCTGATGCGCTGTTGATCGCAGGCGACATCTTCGACACCGTCAACCCGCCGGTCAAAGCCCAGGAGCGGCTCTACGACTTCATCGTCCAGGCCCACGAGCAACTGCCGAAACTGGACATCGTGATGATCGCCGGCAACCACGACTCCGGCTCGCGCATCGAACTGCCCGCAGCGCTCATGCGCCGCCTGCGCACCCACGCGCTGGGCCGGGTGCACTGGCTCGACGAAGGCCAGCTGGACGCCGAACGCCTGCTGATCCCGCTGACTAACGGGCGCGGCAAGGTCGCGGCCTGGTGCCTGGCCCTGCCCTTCCTGCGCCCGGCCGAGGTCACCGGCCCACAGCTGGGCGACGACTACCTGCAAGGCATCACCCAGGTGCACCAGCAACTGATCGGCGCCGCGCAAAAAAAGCGCAAGAAGGACCAGGCACTGATCGCCATCAGCCATGCGCACATGGCCGGGGGCGCGGTGTCGGAGGACTCCGAGCGCAGCCTGATCATCGGCAATGCCGAAGCATTGCCGGCCAAGCTGTTCGACAAAGACATCAGCTACGTCGCCCTGGGCCACCTGCACAAGCCGCAGAAGGTCAACCGCGAAGCGCGCATCCGCTACAGCGGCTCGCCGATTCCGCTGTCGTTCGCCGAAATCAACTACCCGCACCAGGTGCTGGAAGTTGAACTGCAAGGCAGCGAGCTGCTCAGCGTCGAAGCGCGCCCGGTGCCCCGCGCCGTGGCCCTGCAGCGCCTCGGCCCGGCGCCGTTGGGCGAGCTGCTCGTAGCGCTTGCCGAGCTGCCGGTGATCGACCTGCTGGAAGACCCCAACCGGCAACCCTGGCTGGAGGTGCGCGTGCAACTGGACGAACCGCAACCGGACCTGCGCCAGCAGATCGAGACGGCCCTGCAAGGCAAGGCGGTGCGGCTGGTGCGCATCAGCGCCGAGTACGCCGGCCGTGGCGGCCAGGACGATGACGAGCAGGCCTTCGTCGAACTGTCGCAGATGACCCCGCAGGACCTGTTCAGCCGCGCCTGGGAGCAGGCCTACGGCAACCCCGCCGACGAGCAGGCCCTGGCCGACTTCGCCCTGCTGCTGCAGGACGCCCAGCAGCAAGAGGAGCAGCCATGAAGATTCTCGCCATCCGCCTGAAGAACCTGGCATCCCTGGCCGGCCCGGTCGATATCGACTTCACCGCAGAGCCCCTGGCCAGCGCCGGCCTGTTCGCCATCACCGGGCCCACCGGCGCCGGCAAGAGCACCCTGCTCGACGCCCTGTGCCTGGCCCTGTTCGGCACCGTGCCGCGGCTCAATGACATCGGCCGCGAAGCCAAGGTACCGGACGCCGACGGCGACATCCCCACCTACGACCCGCGCAACCTGCTGCGCCGCGGCACCGGCAGCGGCTTTGCCGAGGTCGATTTCGTCGGCATCGATGGCCATCGCTACCGGGCGCGCTGGGAAGCCAACCGCGCCCGCGACAAGGCCAATGGCAAGCTGCAGAACAGCCGCCAGAGCCTCTATGACCTGGACAGCGAACAGTTGCTGGGCAGCGGCAAGCAGGAATACAAGCAGCTGGTCGAGGCGCGCCTGGGCCTCAACTTCGAGCAGTTCACCCGCGCGGTGATGCTGGCCCAGAGCGAATTCGGCGCTTTCCTCAAGGCCGACGACCGGGAGCGCAGCGAGCTGCTGGAAAAGCTCACCAACACCGCCATCTACACCCGCCTGGGCCAGCGTGCCTTCAGCAAGGCGCGGGAAACCGGCGAGGCCCACAACGCCCTCAAGGAACGCGCCAGCCACCTGCTGCCGATGCCCGCCGAGGCGCGTGCCGAGCTCGACCAGCGCCTGGAGCAGGCGCTGGCGCAGTTCAAGGCCGACCAGGCCAACGAGCGCCAACTGGAACAGCAACGCAACTGGCTGAACGAGCAGTGCCAGTTGCAGGCCCAGCATGCCGAGGCCGGCCAGGCCCTGGCGGCAGCCGAGCAGAACTGGCAACAGCTGGCCGAACAGCGCCTGGACCTGCAGCGCCTGGAACGCCTGGCACCCCAGCGCCACCAGTTCCATCGTCAGCAGCTGCTGAGCGCGCAACTGGCCCCCTTGGCCGCGACCATCAGCGAACAGCAGCGCCAGCAAACCGAGCTGCAGGCACGTACCGGCGAACTGGAGCAGGCGCTGGAGGCGGCGCGCCAGGCACTCGTTCAACACCAGGCCGAACACGGCGAACAGGCCCCGCGCGTGCGCCAGGCCTTCGCCGCCCAGGACAGCCTGGTGCGCCTGGCGCAAGAGCAGCAAGCGCAACACAGCGCCAGCGCGCAGGCCGACCAGCAGGTGGTCGACGGCCAGCAGCAACTGCAGCAACTCGAAGAACACCAGCAGCGCAGCCTGCAGCAGCTCGCCCAGATCGACAGCGCCCTGGCCGACAGCCAGCACCTGGAAGGCCTGGCCAATGCCTGGCAGGCCTACCTGCCGCAACTCAAGCAGGTGATGCTCACCGGCGGGCGCCTGGCCAAAGGCCGCGAAGAGCTGCCCGGCTTGCAGGCCCAGGCCAGCCAGGCCAATGCCAAACTGCAGGCCGAGCGCGACGCCTTCGAGCTGTTGTTCCAGGAAGCCGGGGCCGAGCCCCAGGCCCTGGCCGAGCAGATCGACCTGCTCGGCAACATGCTGCAGGACAACCGCAAGCAACAGCGTGCCGTCGAGGAGCTGTCGCGCCTGCATGGCCGTGAACTGGAATTGCGCCAGCAGTTCGAGGCCCTGCGCCAGCGCCAGCAACAGGCCATGCAGCAGCGCCAGCAGCTGATTGGCGAAGGCACCGCGGCCAAGGCGGACCTGGAAGCCGCCGAGCAGGCGCTGAACCTGACCCGCCAGTTGCTGGCGCGCCAGCGCCTGGCGCGCAACACCAGCGTCGAGGAACTGCGCGCCCAGCTGCATGACGGCGAGCCGTGCCCGGTGTGCGGCAGTGCCGAACACCCGTTCCACCAGCCTGATGCCCTGCTGCAGAGCCTGGGCCGCCATGACCAGGCCGAAGAAGATGCCGCGCAAAAGCAGGTGGAGGCGCTCAACAACAGGTTGGTGGACCTGCGCACCCAGCTCGGCGTGGTCAACGCCCAGCTCAAGGACTACCAGCAGCAACAGGCCCAGCTCGGCGAGCAGCTGCAGCCGGTTCAGGCCCAGGTGCAGGCCCACGCCCTGTGGCCGGCCCTCGCGGCCCAGGATGACCCGGCGCGCAGCGCCTGGCTCGACAGCCAGCTGCGCCGGCTCTTGGCTGAAATCAGCCAGGACGAGCAGCGCCAGAGCGCCCTGCTCACCCTGCAAAAGGACGCCGCCCGCCTCACCCAGCAGTTGCAGGCGGCGCAGCACGCCCAGCAGCAGGCGCAGCAGCAGCTCGATCACCAGCACCAGGCGCTGGCCAACGATGAGCAGCAACTGCAGCAAGGGCTCAACGACCTCGCCAACGTTCTGCCCCAGGATGTGCTCAAGGCCCTGAGCGACGACCCGGCCCACGCCTTCCTCGCCCTCGACCAGCAGATCGCCCAGCGCTTACAGCAGCTGGAGCAACGCAAGGACGAGCAGCAGGAACAGCAGGCGCGCCAGGTACAGCTGGACAAGCTGCGCGACCAGCAGCAGGTACGCCTGCAGGCGCAACAGCACCTGCAGCAGCAACTCGCCGCGCTGCAACAACAGCACCAGCAGGCCCGCACGGCGCTCGACGAACTGCTTGGCCAGCACAGCAGCGCCGAGGCCTGGCAACAGCACCTGGACACGCAGCTCGAGCAAGCCCGCGCCCTCGATGCCGACACCGCCCAGCGCCTGCAGGACCTGCGTACCCAAGGCGTGCAGCTGGCCAGCGAGCTGAAGGCCAACACCCAGCAGCAACAGGCCCTGGACAGCGAATGCCAGCAGTTGCAGGGCGAAATCGCCCAGTGGCGCGCAGCGCACCCGGAGCTGGACGACGCCGGCCTCGACCGCCTGCTGGCGATGGACGATGCCCAGCTCAATGCGTTGCGCCAGTGCCTGCAAGGCGCCGACCGGGCCATCGAACAAGGCCGGGTGTTGCTGCAAGAGCGCGAGCAGCGCCTGCAGCAGCACACCGCCCAGATGGCCGTGGAAACCTCGGCCGAAGGCCTGGAGCAGGCCCTCGGCGCGTTGCGCGAGCGCCTGGCCGGCCATGAACACCAGTGCGCCGAGCTGCGCGCCCAGCAGGCCGACGACCAGCGCCGCCAGCAGGCGCACCAGGCGCTGGCCGGCGAAATCGAGCAGGCGTACCAGCAATGGCAGCGCTGGGCACGCCTGAATGCCCTGATCGGCTCGGCCTCCGGCGATGTCTTCCGCAAGATCGCCCAGGGCTACAACCTCGACCTGCTGCTGCACCACGCCAACGCGCAACTGCGCCAGCTGGCACGCCGCTACCGCCTCAAGCGCGGCGGCAGTGCCCTGGGGCTGCTGGTGATGGACACCGAAATGGGCGACGAACTGCGCTCGGTGCACTCGCTGTCCGGTGGCGAGACCTTCCTGGTGTCGCTGGCGCTAGCCTTGGGCCTGGCGTCGATGGCATCGAGCACCTTGCGCATCGAATCGCTGTTCATCGACGAAGGCTTCGGCAGCCTCGACCCCGAGTCGCTGCAGCTGGCCATGGACGCCCTCGACGGCCTGCAGGCACAGGGGCGCAAGGTTGCGGTGATCTCCCACGTGCAGGAGATGCACGAGCGCATCCCGGTGCAGATCCAGGTCCGCCGCCAGGGCAATGGCTTGAGTGATGTGCAGGTGTGCGGGTGATTCTGTACTCGTTCCGCCGCTGCCCCTGGGCCATGCGCGCGCGCCTGGCGCTGCGCTATGCCGGGTGCGCGGTGCAGATCTGCGAAGTGGCGATGAAGAACAAGCCAGCCGAGTTGCTGGCCGTGTCGCCCAAGGGCACGGTGCCGGTGCTTGACACCGGCGCCGGGGTGCTGGAGGAAAGCCTGGACATCATGCGCTGGGCACTGCAGCAGCACGACCCGGATGACTGGCGCCTGCAGGCCGACCCCGCTGCCGCGCAGCAGGCCGAGGCACTGATTGCGCGCAACGACACGGCGTTCAAGGCGCAGGTGAACCTGTACAAGTATGCCGAGCGCTACCCTGAGCATTCACGCGAGCAGTATCGCCAGCAGGCCGAGCCTTGGCTGGCGACGCTGGAACAACTGCTCGAAGGCCGGCCTTACCTGCTGGCCGACCACCCAAGCCTGGCCGATGCCGCGTTGCTGCCCCTGATGCGCCAGTTTGCCGGGGTCGAACCGCAGTGGTTCGCCGAGGCAGCTTATCCGCGGCTGCGGAGCTGGCTGGAGGGGTGGTTGGCATCGGAGCTGTTCAAGGGCGTGATGGCGCGCTGAACGCTGTTTGCCGCCTTGGCCCTATCGCCGGCAAGCCGGCTCCCACAGGCACTCCACAGGCTTTGAGCATTGTGCTGTAGCTGTGGGAGCCGGCTTGCCGGCGATAGGGTCATGGCAGGCTTCAATGGCTGTGCTTGGCACTCAGCGCCGCATGGTAATGGGCGCTCTGGCGCAGGTACTGCTCGGTGTAGCTATGGGTGCCGGACGCCTTGGGGCTGGTGTCGGCATGGGCATGGGCCGGCAGCACCACGGAGGCGGAAATGGCGGATGCGGCAATGACCGGGAAGAGATTGAAGTTCATCTGGGCAGACCTCGACGGCGGTGGTTTGACGTGAGCCCCTGTGGGCCTTGGTTCAAACTTACGCCGCTGAGCGCGCCTGCAGAAATTCATTGCGCTGCTAAGGATTATCACGCGTATCGATAGTCACTCGATGAACTTCAGGTCCGATGGGGCGGCCTGGTCCATCGTCTGCACCGTCTCGCCCAGCTTGCCGCTGCGCGGGTCGCGGCGGATGACCACGATCTGGTTGCTCTTCTGGTTGGCCACCAGGAGGAAGTTGTCACTCGGGTCCAGGGCGAACTCGCGCGGGTGGTCGCCCTCCACCGTGCGCCGCTGCAGGAAGGCGAGCCGGCCATCGTCCTTGCCCACGCTGAACACCACGATCTCGTTGGCCGTGCCGCGGTTGCTGACATACAGGAAACGCCCATCGGCCGACAGGTGCAGGCCGCCGGCGGCCTTGGCAGCGGCATCCTGCTGGTCGGTCAGGGGCAGGCGCTGGCGTTCGAGCAAGGCATCGTTCTCGACATCGAACATCACCACTTCAGCGTTCATTTCCAAGGTCAGGTAGGCATGCCGGCCCTTGGCGTCGAACAGCAGATGGCGCGGCCCGCTGCCAGGCGGCAGGTCCACCGCTGCAGGGATTGCCGGGGTCAGCGGGTGGTCGGCGCTGGCGCCGTCGTAACGGTAGATGAACACCTTGTCGGCGCCCAGGTCGCAGGCATAGACGTGCTGGCCGTCCGGCGACAGCACCAGCGAATGCACATGGGCGCCGGCCTGGCGCTCGGGGTTCACGCCACTGGGCTTGTGCCGCAACTGCTGCACCACGTCCTTGAGCTTGCCGTCCTTGGCCACCGGGATCACCACCAGGCTGCCACCGGGGTTGGGCGCGACCGAATAGTTGGCGACGAACAGGTAGCGCTGGTCGCGGCTGAGGCTGGCGTGGGTCGGCTCGTCGCCGCGGGTGGCGACCTGGTTGAGCGGCTTGATCTGGCCGTTGCTGGCGACGCTGAAACTGCTGGCATGGCCTTGCACGCTTTCATTGACCACGAACAGCTGGCGCTGATCGGCCGAAAGCACCAGCCACGACGGGCTGACGCTCTTGACCACTTGCTGCGGCGCAGGGTCGATATGCCCGCTCTTGCTGTCGAACGCGTAACGGTAGATGCCCTGGCTGGCGCCATCGGTGTAACTGCCGACCAGCAGCGTGGCGGCGTTGGCAGTGAGGGTCAGGCTCATCAGGCTAGCGGTCAGCAGGCTCGTCCAGATCCGGTTCATCGTCGTCTTCATCCGGGGCGCGAAAGGCACTCATACAGACTAGACGATGCTCGCCCTGGGAATCGCCCACTTGCCATTCTTCACCTGCGCCGGTGGCGGCGGCGACTTGCTCGGGGGTGAACGACCAGCGGCGCAGCTGGCGGCCATCCATGCATTCGACCGTGAGGCCGGTTTCGTCGTAGGTGAAGTCGAAGGCGTGCAGGCCATCGATCAGGAGCATGTCGCAGGATGCGAGGGCGGTGGCGAGGGAAGACATGGAAGTACTCATCTTGAATGAGCCGGCATTATAGCCTTGGGGCTGCTCTGCGGCCCAATCGCTGGCAAGCCAGCTCCCACAGATACAGCACTATGTTCAGGCTTGTGCGGTACCTGTGGGAGCTGGCTTGCCAGCGATTGGGCCGCAAAGCGGCCCCTGACCCCTCAATGGGCGAAGATCGAGCCCCCTTCCTTGCCCACCATCTTCTCGGGCTTGATCAAAAACCGCGCCAGTGCCGGCAGCAGCCACAGGGCGCCAAACATGTTCCACAGCAGCATGAAGGTCAGCATCAGCCCCATGTCGGCCTGGAACTTGATCGCCGAAAAGATCCAGGTGCACACCCCGATGGCCAGGCACAGGCCGGTGAACAGCACCGCCTTGCCGGTGGAACGCAGGGTTTCGTAGTACGCCTCCTGCAACGGCAGGCCGGCACGCAGGAAGCTTTCCAGGCGGCTGTAGATGTAGATGCCGTAGTCCACACCAATGCCCACGCCCAGCGCCACCACCGGCAGGGTGGCGACCTTCACGCCGATGCCCATGAACGCCATCAGCGCGTTGCCCAGCACCGAGGTCAGGACCAGCGGCAGCACGATGCACAAGGTGGCGGCGAAGGAGCGGAAGGTAATCAGGCACATCACCGCCACGCAGATGTAAACCAGCACCAGGATGGTCAGCTCGGCCGACTTGATCACCTCGTTGGTGGCCGCCTCGATCCCGGCATTACCGGCCGCCAGGAGGAACTGCAGGCCGTCCTTGTTGTGGCTGTCGGCGAACGCCTTGGCCACCTGGGTGACCCGCTCCAGGGTTTCGGCCTTGTGGTCGTTGAGGAACACCAGCACCGGCGCCAGCGAGCAGTCGCCGTTGTACAGGCCGTCGGCGCGGGCGATGGAGTTGTTGAGCACATCCGGGTTGCGCGACAGGGTTTCCCACTTCAGGTTGCCCTCGTTCATGCCCTTGATCACCTGCTTGGACACGGTGACCAGGGAAATCGCCGACTGCACCCCCGGGGTGTTCTCCATGGTCCACATCAGCTCGTCGATCGGCGCCATGGTGGAATGGATCGAACAGCTTTCCGCCGGCGTCTTGACCATGATCACCAGCACATCGGAGCTGGTGGAGTAGTTGCTGATGATGAAGTTGTTGTCCTGGTTGTAGCGCGAATCGGGGCGCAGCTCCGGTGCGCCCTGGTCGAGGTCGCCGATCTTCAGGTTCTGGCTGTACCACAGGCCGCCACCGAACATCACCAGTGCCAGGATGACCGACACCGGCGCCACCTTGGCGCTGGCGAAGTTCGACAGCAGGCGCCAGAACGGGTGCTCGCGGGTGGCGTCCTTCTTGCTGCGCTCGACGGCCTTCTTGCTGATGCCGACATAGGAAATCGCCACCGGCAGCAGAATCAGGTTGGTGAAGACGATCACCGCCACGCCGATCGAGGCGCCGATGGCCAGCTCGCGGATCACGCCGATGTCGATGATCAGCAGGGTGATGAAGCCCACCGCGTCGGCGAGGATGGCGATCATCCCCGGCAGGAACAGTTGGCGGAAGGTGCGCCGGGCGGCGGTCAGGGCGTTGTCGGCGCCACTGGACTGCAAGGCGATGCCGTTGATCTTCTGCACCCCGTGGGAAATGCCGATGGCGAAGATCAGGAACGGCACCAGCATCGAGTAAGGGTCCAGGCCGAAGCCCACGGCATGCATCAGGCCCAGCTGCCAGACCACCGCCACCAGGGTGGTGATGAGCACGGCGATGGTGCTGCGGATGCACCAGGTGAACCAGTACAGCAGGATCCAGGTGATGACCAGGGCCACGCCGAAGAACATCGCCACCATCACCAGGCCGTCGATCAGGTCGCCGACTTTCTTGGCGAAGCCGACGATGTGAACCTTCACGTTGGGGTTCTGCGCCTGGAACTTGTCGCGGATCTGCGCTTCGAGCTGGTGCGAGAACTTCTGGTAGTCGAGCTTGACCTGCATGCCCGGGTCCTGTGGGTCGGGGAAGCTCTCCAGCAACGGGATATCGACGATGCTGGACTTGAAGTTGTTGCCCACCAGGCGCCCGACCTGGCCGGACTTGAGGACGTTGTCGCGCAGGGTGTCGAGGCTTTCGGCCGAGCCGTTGTAGGTATTGGGGATCACCTCGCCGCCGGAGAAGCCCTCCTCGGTCACCTCGCTCCAGCGCACGCTGGGGCTCCACAGCGACTTGAGCCCGGCGCGGTCGACGCCTGGGATGTAGAACACCTCGTCATGGATCTGGCGCAGCGTCTCCATGTAGTTTTTGTCGAAGATATCGCCGTTGACCGCCTCGACCGAGATGCGCACGGTGTTGCCCAGGTTGGCCAGGTCGTTACGGTGCTCCATCATCTGCTCGATGAAGGGGTGCTGCAGCGGGATCATCTTCTCGAAACTGGTCGAAGGGCGGATCTGCGTGGCCTGCCAGAACAGGAAAATGCTCACCAGCAGGCACAGGCCAATGACCACCGGGCGGTTGTTGAAGATCAGGCGCTCGAGCAAGGTGGCCTTGTCCTGGTGGTGCGGGTGCATGGTAATGCTCTCCCTGCTGGTCATGGACGCGGCTCCTTGTTGGCTTGGTCGGCACCTTCGGCGGTGGCCACATGCACGCCACCCTGCCCCACCAGCAACAGGCCGCCATCGGCCAGGCCACTGACCCCGGCCAGGGCGATGCGGTCGCTGCGGTTGTAGACACTGAACGTCTGCCCATCGTCATGGCTGCGCAGCACGCTGCCGCCATTGCCGACCAATACCAGGCTGCCATCCTCCAGAAGCGTAGCGCTTGCCAGGCCGAATTCGAGGTTGCCGCGGGCGGCCTTGAGCTCGATGGGCTGCCAGCTGTCGCCGAAATCGGTGGAGCGGAACAGGTTACCGCGCAGGCCGTAGGCCAGCAGCGTGTGGGCACTGGCGGTGCCGATCACACCGAACAGCGAGCCCTCGTAGGGGCCTTCGAGCCTGGCCCAGGTCTGGCCGTTGTCACTGGAGCGGTACATGCTGCCCTGCTCGCCGACGATGAACAGCCCGGCGTCCTTGACCACGGCGATGCCGTTGAGGTGGAACTGGTCGGGGTTGTCCAGGCGCTCGCCGACGTCTTGCCAGTGCTGGCCGCCATCGGTGGTTTCCAGCATCGCGCCATAGGCACCGACGGCAAAGCCGTGGTGGGCATCGAGGAAGGCGATATCGAGCAACGGCGCTTCACGGGAGAGGTCTTCGAACTGCTTGGTCCAGGTGGCGCCACCGTCGTTGCTGGTGAGCACCTGGGCGTCGTGGCCGACCGCCCAGCCGCGCTTGTCGTCGAGGAAGAACACGGCGGTGAGCAGTTGCCGGGTGGGTACCCGGGCCTGAGTCCAGGTCTTGCCCTGGTCGTCGGAGAACAGGATGTGGCCGCGATCGCCCACCACCACCAGGCGTGAGCCGGCATGGGCGGCTGCGATCAGCAGGCTCTGGCTGGCCCTGGCCGATTCGCTGGAGTATTCGTCGGCGCCCGCCGCTTGCGCGGTGTCTGCCCAGATGCCCAGCGCCAGCGCCAGCATCGCGCCGGCCGCCAATGGCCAGGCGCTGCGCCTGGCCTGCGTCGTTACCCGCTCCCTCATGACCGCCCCCTGTTTGTTCTTGTTAGTGGGTCTGTGCCTTGCAGGTATTGCGAAAAGCTCGTGGTAGAGGCCTGCAATAGCTTGTGGCCATCGTATCGGGGGGGATTGAGAGATTACAACGCACGCTGCGTTATGTTTTGTTAACCAATAAAAAGCTTCGCGGGGCAAGCCCGCTCCCACAGGGCCTGCACTGCTCTCTTGAGCGGTGACGATCCTGTGGGAGCGGGCTTGCCCCGCGAAAGGGCCAGCTCAGGCTAAGCAGAACTCAAGCCAGGCTCTTGCTCACCACTTCATACACATCGCTGGACAGCGCCCCAGACGCCAGAATCCGCTCCAGCTCCGCTTTCATCAGCGCCTGGCGCGCAGCGTCGTACTTGCGCCAGCGCGTCAAAGGCGCCAACTGCCGCGAGGCAATCTGCGGGTTCAGTGCATTGAGCTCGATCACCAGGTCCGCCAGGAAGCGATACCCCGAGCCATCGGCCGCATGGAAGTTGACCAGGTTCTGCCCGGCAAACGCGCCAACCAACGCCCGCACCTTGTTCGGGTTCTTCAAGGTGAACGCCGGGTGCTGCATCAGCGCCTTGACCCGCGCCAGCCCGCCCGGCAAGGCGCTGGCGGCCTGCACGCTGAACCACTGGTCCATCACCAGCGGGTTGTCCTTGAAGTGCTCGGCAAAGCTTTCCAGCGCCTTGGCGCGTTCGGCTTCGAACGGCGAGTTGACCAGCACCGCCAGCGCCGTCAGGCGCTCGGTCATGTTGTCGCACTGGTCGAACTGCTCCAGGGTCGCTTGCAGCACCTGCGCCTTGCCGCTGAGCATCAGGTACGACAGGGCGATGTTCTGCAGGCTGCGGCGGGCGAAGTGCTCGGCGGCGGCCACGTAGGCGGTGTTGCGCGACACCTCGCGGTTGGCCTGGTAGCGCGCCCACAGGGCATCGAACAGTTGCTCGGCGATCTGCCGGCGGGCGAACTCGCGGGCGGCGTGGATGGCATCGACATCCGCCACCTGGCTGATCTCGGTGAGGTAGGCCTCGCCCGGCAGCGACAGCATCTCGGCCACCATGGCCGCGTCCAGCGCCTCATTGGCCAGCACGGTGCCGAGGGCAGTGATCAGGCGCGGGTCGAGCTTCAGCGCTTCACCGCGCTGGTGCTGGCCGATCAGCTCCTGCAGCACCTGCACCGACAACTGCTGCCCCGCTTCCCAGCGGTTGAAGCCGTCGCTGTCGTGCTGCATGAGGAACATCAGCTGGTCGCGGTCGTAGGGGAAGCTCAGCTTCACCGGCGCGCTGAAACCGCGCAGCAGCGACGGCAGCGGCTTGGCACCGATGCCTTCGAAGGTGAAGGTCTGCTCGGCCTCGGTCACCGACAGCACGCGGCTGCTGCCGGCAGCGGCCGATTCACCCACCAGGCGCAGCGGCAGGTCGTTGCCCTGGGCGTCCAGCAGGCCCAGCTCCACCGGGATCACGAACGGCAGCTTCTCGGCCTTGTCCGGGGTCGGCGGGCAGCTCTGGCGGAAGGTCAGGCTGTAGGTCTGCGCGGCGCTGTCGTAGGCCTCGCTGACTTTCAGGCGCGGCGTGCCGGCCTGGCTGTACCAGCGCTTGAACTGGGCCAGGTCGACGCCGTTGGCATCTTCCATGGCCTTGATGAAGTCATCGGTGGTCACCGCCTGGCCATCGTGGCGCTCGAAGTACAGGTCGCTGCCCTTGCGGAAGCCCTCGGCCCCCAGCAGGGTGCGGACCATGCGCACCACTTCGGCGCCTTTTTCATACACGGTCAGGGTGTAGAAGTTGGAGATCTCGATGAAGCTGTCCGGGCGCACCGGGTGGGCCATGGGGCCGGCGTCTTCGGCGAACTGGTGGGTACGCAGGTAGGCCACGTCCTCGATGCGCTTGACCGTGCGCGAGTTCATGTCGGCGCTGAACTCGGCGTCACGGAACACCGTGAAGCCTTCCTTGAGCGACAGCTGGAACCAGTCGCGGCAGGTCACGCGGTTGCCCGACCAGTTGTGGAAGTACTCGTGGGCGACCACCCCTTCGACGCGCTGGTGGGCAGCATCGGTGGCGGTTTCGGCGCGGGCCAGCACGCAGCTCGAGTTGAAGATGTTCAGGCCCTTGTTTTCCATGGCGCCCATGTTGAAATCGTTGACCGCGACGATCATGAAGATGTCCAGGTCGTATTCACGGCCGTAGACCTCTTCGTCCCAGCGCATGGACTTCTTCAGGCTGACCATGGCGTGGTCGCACTTGTCGATGTTCTCGGGCTCGACGTAGATGCGCAGGGTCACGTCGCGGCCGGACTGGCGCACGAACTTGTCTTCCACGCACCAGAGGTCACCGGCCACCAGCGCGAACAGGTAGGCCGGCTTCATGAACGGGTCTTCCCAGGTCGCCCAGTGGCGGCCGTCTTCGGCCGGGCCGCTGCCGATCGGGTTGCCGTTGCTCAACAGCACCGGGTAGCGATGCTGCTCGGCGATCACCGTGGTGGTGAAGGTGCTCATCACATCCGGGCGGTCGAGGTAGTAGGTGATCTTGCGAAAACCCTCGGCCTCGCACTGGGTGCAGAACATCTTGCCGGACTTGTACAGGCCTTCCAGCGCGGTGTTGCTTTCCGGGTGGATCTTCACGCTGGTGTCGAGGGTGAAGCGCTCGGCTTTGGGCTGCACGGTCAGGCTGTCAGCTTCGAGCTGGTAGTCGCTGGCCTGCAGCTCGGCATCGTCCAGCGAAGCGCGCAGCAGCTCCAGCGCCTGGCCATCGAGCACCAATGGCGGCAGGCCGGCACCGCGTGCCGGGTTGCGGCGCATGACCAGTTGCGCATGGACCAGGGTGTGGTCCTCGAACAGCTCGAAGGTCAGGTGCGTCTCGTCGATCAGGTACTCGGGCGCCTGGTAGTCCTTGAGGTAGATCACTCGCGGTTGTTCGGTACGCATGTGCAGGTCCTTTTTACTGGAGTACGGCCAACTGGTAGGCCGTGTACTTGCGAATGTTGATCACGCCGGTGTCGAAGATCAGGTACTGGCCCTTGATGCCCAGCAGCGTGCCTTCCACCACCGGGTCCTTGTCGAGGTTGAAGCTGACGATCTTCTTCGGGTAGGCCTCGACCGGGTATTTCATCTGCACCACTTCGGCGTCCGGCAGCGGCTGGATCGCCTGCAGGCCAAAGCGCCCCTGCAGCTCGCGCAGGCGCTCGGCGCAGGCGTCGAAGATCTGTTCGCGAATGGCCACCAGGTCGAGCACTTCGGCGTCGCCCTTGAGCAGTGCGCGCCAGTTGGTGCGGTCCGGCACCTGGCTGCGCAGCACGTCTTCGACCAGGCCCGATTGCTGGCGGGTGGCCACGCGCATGATCGGCAGCGCCTGGCTGGCACCCTGGTCGAGCCAGCGGGTGGGCAGCTGGGTGGCGCGGGTGATGCCGACCTTGATCCCCGACGAGTTGGCCAGGTAGACCACATGGTCGGTCATGCAGAACTGTTCGCCCCAGGACGGTTCGCGGCAGGTGCCGGCGTCGTAGTGGCATCTTTCCGGGGCCATGATGCACACGTCGCACTGGGCCAGCTTGGTCATGCACGGGTAGCAGTAACCCTGGCTGAAGCTGGTCTTGGTGCGCTTGCCGCAATGGCTGCAGTGGATGGCGCCAAGGTACTCCAGGCGCAGGCGCTGGCCGATCATGGGGTTGACCGGCACCTGGGTGTCATCCAGGCGCAAGTTGTACTGCACCAGCGGCGCCTGCAGGCTGACCGCCATCTTGCTCAAAGAGCCACGAGCGAGTTCGATCAATGTACCGAGTCCGACTTGAACAGGATGTTGGCAATCGGTGCGGACTTCGAGGCGCACTCCTGCGGGCCCATGTAACCGGTGCGCTGGTCTTCGGGCAGGTTCTTCATCTCCCAGGCGATCACCGCCTGCAGCGACAGCTCTTTCTGCTCGGCGGTGAGCTTGCGGCCATCGGACCATTTGCCGATTTCCACCGCCGTTTTCAGGCTCTGGTAGATTTCCGGGGTGATGTTTTCGATCATTTGCGTGAACGTGGACATAGCGTCTCCTAAATCAAGCGGACAGTTTACGCCGGGCCAGCGCCCCGCCCAAGAGGCCCGTCAGGCATCCGATGAGCAGCCCGCCGACGTGGGCGGCGTTGGCGATCTGGCCGAAGCCGAGCTGGCCGACCACACCGGTCAGGCAGATGACCAGCCAGACCAGCATCATCACCAGCACGCCCTTGGGCAGGCTGAACAAACGGTTGGGCGCCAGCCACTGGTACAGCCAGACGTGGCCGAGCAGGCCGTACAGCACGCCGGACAGGCCGCCGAACAGGCTCGGCCCGCTGGTGTAGTGCTGGGCCAGGTTCGACACCAGGCTGAACAGCAAGGTCAGGCCCAGCAGCATCCAGGGGCCCTGGCGCAGTTCGATGCGCTTGCCCAGCTCCCAGTACCACAGGCCGTTCATGGCCAGGTGCAGCACGCCGAAATGCAGCAGCATCGGCGACACCAGGCGCCACCACTGGCCTTCGGCCAGGCTCTGGGCCAGCGGGGTGAAGTGCAGGTATTCGCCCTGGACGCGGAAGTCGAGGAAGGTGAACCAGCTGATGGTGGCGAGGTTGTCGCCCAGGCTGGTGAGGCCGGCGACGACCAGGCAGAGCACCAGGATGAAGGCGGTGACCTTGCAGGCTTTTGCCTGCTCGGCCAGGGTCGGGCCTTGGGCCGGCAAGCCGGCTGCCACAGAGGGCGCAGCGGCTTCGATGTCGGCATTGCCGTCGGGGTAGCGCTGGTACAGCTGGAGCACATCGGCCACCAGGGTGTCCGGGGCCCAGAGCACCTGGACCTCGCCCTCTTCACTGACCCGGTGGGGCACCTGCAGGCGCTGCAGCAGGTGGACGAAGCCGCTGAGGTCAACCGACAGCGGCAGGCGCATCACTTCGACGATATTCATTGGCTGGCCTGTGGGCGGTCAACGTCGACCCAGACGAACTTGTGCGGGTCGATACGGGTTTCATCATCCAGCCGATAGGCCGCCAGCTTGCCGTACAGCACCGCGCTGTAGTCGAGGCAGGCCAGGTTGCCACGAATCGGCGCCGGTCGGCCGCTACGCCAGTAATGGCCGACGAACAGCAGCGGCTCGTCCTCGGCATAGCGTAGCAAGGCATTCTTCTCGGTGTGGCTCAGGGGCGTGCGCGCCACATCGTCCGGCAGCGCATCGGGCTGGAAGACGATGTCGCCATAGGTTTGCGGGTCTTCTTCCCAGAACTTGGTGCGGAAGAAGGCGCGGGTCAGGCCGTCGCCGCCGGTCAGCGTCAAGCCGTCCGGCAGGCGCATGTCGGTGCCGCGCAGCAAGCGGTTGCACACGGTGGCGGCGAAGCTGCCGGGCACTGCCGAGGCCTGGATGAAATGCTCATCGATGCGCCCGTCGGGGTACTGCTGGCGCAACGGCGCGATCAGCCGAGGGTCCCAGCAGGCATGCACCAGGCGGAAACGCCCGGCGTCGACGAACAGCGGCATGTCGTAGAACCACTGGAGGAAATCGTGCCAGTCGCCTGGGTGATGGGCGAACTGGGTCAGGGTTTCGTCGATCAGCCGGGCATGGCGCGGGGTGTGCTCGCGCACGAAGGCCTTGCCGCTGCCGGGCAGCGCCGGGGTGACCCAGCCCAGGGCGTTGTATTCGTGGTTGCCCATGATGCAGAACGCCTGGCCGGCCTCGACCATGTCGTGGACGATGTGCAGCGCCTCGCGGATGCGCGGGCCGCGGTCGACGATGTCGCCGAGGAACAGCGCCTGGCGCCGCGGGTGGCGCCACACGCCGCCGACACGCTTGTAGCCGAGGGCGTCGAGCAGGCGTTCGAGGGTCAGTGCACAGCCATGCACGTCGCCGATGATGTCGAAACTTCGCGCCGGATCGAGCATCAGTCGTCCCTGCCTCCCAGGCGGCTGCCCCAGCCGAGCTTGGTGCGGCAAACCTCGTAGTAATTGTGGTCGAGCGGGTGGATCAGGCGCAGCTTCTGCGGCTTCTTGCTCACCGTGATGGTGTCGCCGGGGGCGCAGGTGAAGTGGTTCTGGCCGTCGCAGGACACTTGCGGGTAGATCTGCAGGTCCTTGGACACCACGATCTTCAGCTCGCTGTTGCCGTCGACCACGATCGGCCGGCCCGACAGGGTGTGCGGGTACATCGGCACGATGACGATGGCGTCGAGCTTGGGATGCATGATCGGGCCGCCCGCCGACAGCGCGTAGGCGGTGGAGCCGGTCGGGGTGGCGACGATCAGGCCGTCGGCCTTCTGGCTGCAGACGAACTGGCCGTCGATGTAGATCTCGAACTCGATCATCCGCGTCGACTTGCCCGGGTGCAGGACCACGTCGTTGAGCGCATCGCCCTGGCCGATGGCCTCGTTGTGGCGGCGCACCTCGGCCTGCAGCAGGAAGCGGTTTTCCACCAGGTAGTGGCCGTCGAGCACCTCGGCGACTTTTTCTTCCAGCTCGTCGGGGCGGATGTCGGTGAGAAAGCCCAGGTTGCCGCGGTTGATGCCGAGCACCGGGATGTTGTGCCGCGCCAGGGCGCGAGCGGCGCCCAGCAGGCTGCCGTCGCCGCCGACGACGATGACCAGGTCGCAGACCTCGCCCAGCAGCTTGCGCGTGGAGGTCTGCAGGCCGTGGCCGGGCAGCACTTCGGCGATGGTGTCCTCGAGGATCACGTGCAGGTGGCGATCGAGGAGGAATTTTTTCAGTCGGCGAATGGTGTCGAGCACCTGGGAGCTGCCAAGGCGGCCGATGATACCGATATTGCGAAATTGCTCCATGGGGCTCCTGGGAGGCTCTGCGGCGGGGTGACAATGCCGGGATTATGGGCGAAACGACCGGCCAGCGGCAAACCGGCTATGCTCGCAGCATGATGCCTTTCGCCGAGCTGCACGCGCTGCCCCGCCAATTGCGCTGCCCGGCCGTGCGCGACCTGGCCTGGGTGCTGTTGTCGCCACCGCTGCTGAGCGCCCCACCCTGCCCCCAGCGCCATCCGCTGGCGGGCAGCGCCTGGGCGGCGGACCCTGGGCGCCTGAAGAGCTGGCTGCAGGCATTGGACAGCGACCCGCAGCCGCTGCGCCAATGGCTGGCCAAACTCACCAGCCGGCGCCTGGGGCTGTACTACGAAAGTCTGTGGCAGTTCGCCCTGCGCCACGCGCCCGGTGTCGAGCTGTTGGCCGCCAACCTGGCCATTCGCGACCAGAGCCGGACATTGGGCGAGCTGGATATCCTGCTGCGCGACGGCGATGGCACCCATCACCTGGAGTTGGCCATCAAGCTCTACCTTGGGCCAGTCGACGGCGCGGGGCATGACCCGGCGCAGTGGCTGGGGCCTGGCTGCCATGACCGGCTGGGCATCAAGCTGGCGCACCTGGCCGGGCATCAGCTGCCGATGTCGGGGCAGGCGCACAGCCGCGAGGCGCTGGCTGGGGTCGGGGTGCAGCAGCAGGTGCAGGCCCACCTGTGGCTTGCGGGTTACCTATTTTACCCCTGGCCCGGGCATGCCCAAGCGCCTGAAGGGGCCAACCCGCAGCACCTGCGTGGGCGCTGGATAAGGCGGCGGGATTGGCTTGTGACCGCGACTGAACATTGGCAGCCACTGCCCCGCCATGCCTGGCTGGCACCGGCGCGGGTCGAGGCGGATGAGTGCTGGGCGCCGCTGCAGTTCGCGCACTGGTTGGCGGAGCTGGATTCGCAGGCGCCGGCGCAGATGCTGGTGAAGCTCGAGCCCGACTCGGCGGGTGATTGGCATGAAGCCGAGCGGGTATTCCTGGTGTCCGATAGCTGGCCGCAATTGCCCGGCTTTTAGGTCGCCTGCCCCGGCCCTATCGCCGGCAAGCCGGCTCCCACAGGTAACTCACCGATCCCTTTTACAAGACTTGGCGCAAAGCTTTATTCACTCCAGGCAGTTAGAGTTGACGATGAGCGCCACCAAGAGCGCCACCCAATGACCTGATGACGAGGACCGCCCATGGTTTCATCCACCTCCGCGAACCACTATTCGCGCCTGTCCATCGCCCTGCACTGGCTGATGCTGGTGCTGCTGGCCGCCGTCTACGCCTGCATCGAGCTGCGCGGCCTGTTCCCCAAGGACAGCGCCGAGCGCAACCTGATGAAGGACCTGCACTTCATGCTCGGCCTCAGCGTGTTCGTGCTGGTGTGGCTGCGCCTGGCCGTGCGCCTGTTGCGCCCTGCCCCGCCCATCGTGCCCAAGCCGCCGGCCTGGCAGACCGGCCTTGCCCACCTGATGCACCTGGCGCTGTACCTGCTGATGATCGGCCTGCCCCTGGCCGGCTGGCTGATTCTCAGCGCCGCCGACAAGCCCGTGCCCTTCTATGGCCTGGAATTGCCGCACCTGATCGGGCCAGACCCGGACCAGGCCAAGTTCATCAAGGGCTGGCACGAGCGCGTGGCCACCTGGGGCTACTGGCTGATCGGCCTGCATGCGCTGGCCGGGCTGTACCACCACTATGTGCAGCGCGACAACACGCTGCTGCGCATGCTGCCCTACAAGTAACCGCGTCGGCCCTGCAGCCCTCCGGTGTGCAGGAAGATCAGGCGAGTACCGGGCGCGAACAGCCCGGCCTCGACCTGATCGCGCAGGGCCAGCAGGGCTTTACCGGTGTAGAGCGCCTCTAGCGGGACACCCGTGTGGGCTTCGGTTTCGGCGATGAACGCCAGCAGTTGCTCATCGACCTTGGCGAAGCCGCCCCGGCACGCCTCATGCAATTGATAGCCACGCGTACCTGCCAGCGCTGTCACCGTCTCGGGCACGCCATGATCCCCTGGCACCGCCAGCGCCCCATGCACGCCATGCGCCCCGGCCTCGGCCAGCACCAGGCCAGCCAAGGTGGTACCGGTGCCAGCGGCCAGCCACCAGGCGTCATAGTCCGCCCAACCCAGCGCCGCCAACTGCGCCCGGGCCTGTTCGACGATCACTGCACACCCCTGCGCCCCCGCCACGCCGCCGCCGCCTTCCGGGATGCAGTGCCATTTGGCGTAGCGCGCCTGCCAGGGCGCCCAGAAGCCGTCCTGGTGACGGGCGCGGTAGCCGCCGTAGCCGAGCCAGTGCAACTCCATGCCCAGTGCCTGCAGGTCACGTACCGTCGGAGTTTGCTGGGGGTGGCCACGCAACAGGCCGACGGTGGCGAAACCGAAGCGCTTGCCTGCGGCGGCCAGGGCGTGAAGGTGGTTGGAGTGATTGCCGCCGAGGCTGATCAGCCCTGGGGCGCCGGCTTCTTGGGCTTGCTGCAGGTGGTGGCGCAGCTTGAACCATTTGTTGCCGCTGATCAGCGGGTCGATCAGGTCCAGGCGCAGGATGGCAGCTTCTATCCCGGCGGTTGCCAGCCAGGGCAGGTTCAAGGGTTGCAGAGGGGCTTGGGGGAGGTCTTGGAAGTGCGTGGTCATGGGCAGCAGTTTACAGGGAAATCCAGGGGGCGCTTTGCGCCCCATTCGCGGGGCAAGCCCGCTCCCACAGGTGGTAAGTACCCTGCAGCTCTTTGAACTGTGGGAGCGGGCTTGCCCCGCGAATGGGCCGCACAGCGGCCCCTGGCTACCTCAAAGCTCGGCTGCCAGTCGCGACCCCTGGTTGATCGCGCGCTTGGCATCCAGCTCCGCCGCCACATCCGCACCACCAATCAGGTGCACCGACTGCCCGGCCGCCAGCAGCCCTTCATGCAGCTCGCGCAGCGGCTCCTGCCCGGCGCAGATCACCACGTTGTCCACCGCCAGCACCTGCGGCTCGCCTTCGCCTACACGAATGTGCAGGCCCGCATCGTCGATCCCCAGGTACTCGACGCTGTTGAGCATCTGCACGTGCTTGTTCTTCAGCCCCGTGCGGTGGATCCAGCCGGTGGTCTTGCCCAGGCCATCGCCGACCTTGGACTTCTTGCGCTGCAGCAGGTAGACCTGGCGCGCCGGCGCATGCGGCTGGGCCTTGACCCCCGCCACGCCGCCGCGCGCCTCCAGTTGGGTGTCGATGCCCCACTCCTTCCAGAACGCCTCGCGGTCCTGGCTGGTGGCCACACCCTGGTGCACCAGGTACTCGGACACGTCAAAACCGATACCGCCAGCACCAATCACCGCCACCGCGTCGCCCACCGGCTTGCGCTGGAGCAGCACGTCCAGGTAACTCAGCACCTTGGCATGCTCGACACCTGGAATGGCCGGCGTGCGCGGGGCAATGCCGGTGGCCAGGATGATTTCGTCGAAGGCGCCATCCACCAGCGCCTGCACGCCCACCCGGGTATTCAGGCGCAGGTCGACCCCAGTACTTTCCACCTTGTTGCGGAAATAACGCAGGGTTTCGAAGAACTCCTCCTTGCCCGGTACGCGCTTGGCGACATTGAACTGCCCGCCGATCTCACTGGCCGAATCGAACAGGGTCACCGCGTGGCCGCGCTCGGCAGCCACCGTGGCCGCCGCCAGGCCGGCCGGGCCGGCGCCAACCACGGCAATGCGCTTGACGCTGCGCACCGGCAGGTAGTTGAGCTCGGTTTCATGGCAGGCACGCGGGTTGACCAGGCAGCTGGTCAGCTTGCCGCCGAAGGTGTGGTCCAGGCAGGCCTGGTTGCAGCCGATGCAGGTGTTGATGGTATCGCTGCGCCCGGCAGCGGCCTTGTTGACGAAGTCCGGGTCGGCGAGGAACGGCCGCGCCATCGAGACCATGTCGGCATCGCCCTCGGCCAGTACCGCTTCGGCCACTTCCGGGGTGTTGATGCGGTTGGTGGTGATCAGCGGGATCTTGACCGCGCCACGCAGCTTGGCGGTGACCTTGCTGAAGGCGGCCCGTGGCACCTTGGTGGCGATGGTCGGAATACGCGCTTCGTGCCAGCCGATGCCGGTGTTGATCAGCGTGGCGCCGGCCTGCTCGATGGCCTTGGCCAGCTGGACGATCTCGTCCCAGCTGCTGCCGCCTTCGACCAGGTCGAGCATCGACAGGCGGAAGATGATGATGAACTCGGGGCCAACGGCCTCGCGCACCCGGCGCACGATCTCCACGGCCAGGCGCATGCGGTTCTCGTAGCTGCCGCCCCAGCGGTCGGTACGGTGGTTGGTATGGGCGGCGAGGAACTGGTTGATGAAGTAACCCTCCGAGCCCATCACCTCGACCCCGTCATAGCCGGCGCGCTGCGACAGCACGGCGCAATTGACGAAGTCGGCGATCTGCTTCTCGATGCCCGCCTCATCCAGCTCCTTGGGCTTGAACGGGTTGATCGGCGCCTGGATCGCGCTTGGCGCCACCTGCCGCGGGCTGTAGGCGTAGCGCCCGGCATGCAGGATCTGCAGGCAGATCTTGCCGCCGGCGGCATGCACGGCCTCGGTGACGATGCGGTGCTTGTCGGCTTCTTCCTCGGTGCTCAGCTTGGCCGCGCCGGAATACACGCCACCTTCATCGTTGGGCGCGATGCCACCGGTGACCATCAGGCCAACACCGCCTCGGGCACGCTCGGCAAAATATGCCGCCATGCGCTCGAAACCACCCGGGCGCTCCTCCAGGCCGGTGTGCATCGAGCCCATCAGGGTGCGGTTGCGCAAGGTGGTGAAGCCCAGGTCGAGCGGGGCCAGCAAGTGCGGATAACGTTCGGCAGCCATGGAAGGGTTCCCCTGGTGGCATGATCACGGAATGCGGGTGCCTCGGCGGGCCCCGTCGTTTATGTCAGCGACATTAAACAGCCGTTTGAATGCGCTCAATGATCGAAACTGACAACTTATTGATCCTCCCGCACAGCAGGACTACCCTAGGAAACCTTTGTACTTACAGGCGCTGTACCGCTGCATGCGAAAACTCCTGGCAGGCGCCCTGGCGCTGGTGATGATTGCCGCTATCTGCGGCTACGGCTTCTGGACTCAACAACGCCCGGAGGGCCACTACCTTTCCGACTTGCGCATCGAACTGGCGCTCAACCACGGCGTGCCTGGCGATCATGGCAACCTGCTCGGCGTCGAGCCGTTACTGTTCCCCAGCGACTACCAGAACCTGCAACGTCTGCACCGCAAGCTTTCTGCCTACCTGGAACAAGCACGCGCCCAGGGCCTGGTTGGCCCGCGCACGGTTGTTGTTCTGCCGGAACACATCGGCACCTGGCTGTGGGCCCGTGGCGAAAAAAAGGAGCTGTACCAGGTCACCCACAGCCGCGAAGCCGAGCAGTGGCTGGAGCTCAGCAACCCGCTGCGCTACGGGCTGGCCATGATGCAGGCCAGCGGCGATGACCGACGCGCCGATGCGCACTTGCGCATGAAGGCCAAGCAGATGGCCAGCGACTACCAGCAGCTGTTCGGCGGCCTGGCCCGGGAATTCGGCGTCACCCTGGTGGCCGGCTCGATCGTGCTGCCGGCCCCCTATGTCGAACAGGGCGTGTTGCATGCCGGCAATGGCCCGCTGTTCAACAGCAGCCTGGTGTTCGCCGCCGATGGCTCGTTGCTGGGCCAGCCCCAGCGCCAGCAGTACCCCGACAGCGAAGTGCGGCGCTACATCCACCACGGCCGGCACTTCCCGCTGCAAGTGCTGCAGACACCGGCCGGGCGCCTTGGCGTGCTGATCGGCAGTGACAGCTGGTACCCGGAGAACCAGCAGCAGCTTGAGCAGCAACAGGTGCAACTGGTGGCCAACCCGGTATTTCTCAGCGGCAAGGGCAGCTGGCAAGCGCCATGGCGTGGCAACCGCCACCAGGACGCCACGGCCGAGCTGGCCCTGCAACGCGGCGAAGTCAGCGAACAGGCCGCATGGCAGCAACTGACCCAAGCGGCCGGCAGCCAGGTGAGCAGCATGAGCGTATTCATGCGCGGGCAGTTCTGGGAACAGGGCAGCGACGGCCAGGGCTTTGCCCACCAGGCCGGCGAGCTGCTGGCGGGCCCGCCCAGCCACGGCGCGCGCCTGCTGAACCTGTGGTTGTAGGGCGATGCCTCGCCCCCGTGTGCGCCTGGGTGAGCTGTCGGTAGGGTTCGTCCAACCCCTGGCCGAAGCCTTGTGCGCCCTGGGCCACGATCCGGCCCCCCTGCTGCGCCGCTACGGCCTTGACCCCACGCGCCTGGCCGAAGCCGGCGCACGCCTGTCGATCCCGCGCTACATGCACCTGGGGCATGCTGCCATCGCCTTGTGCGGGGAGCCTGCGCTGGGTTTGCACATGGGGCGCCTGAGCCGGCTGGCCCAAGCCGGCCTGGCGGGCGTCACCGCGGCCCAGGCGCCCACCTTGGGAGAAGCTGCACGCACCCTGCTGCGCTTCGAGCCGCTGTACGCCGCCAATTACCGAGGCCATTCGAGCTTTCTGGAAGACCCCCAAGGCGCCTGGCTGCGCTTCTATTCCATCAGCCCCTACAACACCTACAACCGCTTCGTGGTCGACTCGCTGCTGGCCGGCTGGCTGGCTCAATTGGGTGCGCTGGCCGGCGCCCCGCTGCAGGCCGAGCGGCTGGAAATGGAGTTCGAAGCGCCGGACTACGCCAGCCATTATCAGCCGCTGTGCAGCAGTGCCGTGCAATTTGGCGCCAGCGGCAACCAGCTGCGCCTGAGCCGCGCCACCCTGGAGCTGCCCAACCCGCAACACTGCCCGAGCACCTGGCAGCACTTGCTGCAACTGTGCGAAGCAGAAATGCTCCAGCGCACGCGGGTGCGCAGCCTGGGCGAACGCATCACCCATCTGCTCGGCCCGCTGCTCAATGGCGGCCGTGAACCGGACCTGGAAGAAGTGGCACTGCACCTGCAACTGCCCACCTGGACCTTGCGCCGCAAACTGGCCGAAGAAGGCACGCGCTTTCGCAACCTGCTCAACGACACACGGCGCGACCTGGCCGAGACCTATATCCGCGATACGGAACTGGCCTTTGGCGAGATCGCTTATCTGTTGGGGTTTGCATCGGCAGAAGCCTTCCAGCGCGCATTCAAGCGCTGGACGGGCGTCACGCCGGGGGAGTTTCGCCGCAGCCAGCGGCGGGTAGGCTAAAGCTCGGTGGCGTCGTCGGCTGGCTCCGGGGTGTCCAGCTCATAGGCCTGGTATTCGAGCAACTCTTCCTGATAGTCATCCATCGCCTGCGTCCTCTTCACGCTTTGTCTACGTTTGTCATGCCTCCACGCTAGGCGAGCGGGATGAAGGCATGATGACAAGCACATAAGTGGTAAACGTAGCAGGTGGCAGGGAAGTTATCCCCCGCTCATCTGTAACACCGGATGTTTGCGCGCTTCACGGCGAAGGTGGCGCGGCTTCGGCGGGCGGTGCGTCCTGCTGCACCTGAATCGGCGCAGCCTCCGACGGCGGCGCAACTGGCTGCGAGCCCTGGCTGTCATCCACCGCCGGTGCTGGCACTGCCTCGCTCGCGGGCGCGGCTGGCGCAGGGGCCGGCTCGGGCGCGGCGGGGGCGGCAGGTGCGGGGGCAGCTGGCGCTATCGAGGCCTGCTCGGGCAAGCCCAGGTCAGGCGCAGGTTTTTCCGGCTTCGGCGCAGGGGCCTCGACCTTGGCTTTGCTGACCTTCTTCGGCTTGGGCAGGTAGCTTTCCACCAGGGCAAAATAGCGCTCGTAGAACTGCGGTGCGGTCACCGTTTCGCTGGCGACCTTGACCATGGAGTCGTCGCTGGAACCGATCGGCATCGACACCGACCCCAGGATGCCCACGCCCAAGCTGGCCGAGGTATTCGACTTCTTGAGTGCATAGCGATCCTGCAGGGCATTGGCGAACACCGTCGAGCGCTGCTCGTCGCTGCTGTCGGGTGCGCAGGTCACGCTGAAGCTGATCTGCAGGTGGTTCTCGTTGTTCTGCTGGAAACTCTTGTTACCGGCAATCTGGTTGGCGCCACTGCTGGTGATGATGTAGCCCTGGCTCAACAGCGCGCGGCGCGCGGCCTCGCAGGAGCCTGCCTCGGTGACGGGGAAACTGCGCGAGTAGGTGCCCGAGTCATCGAAGTTCTCGTGCTCGTAGATCGCCGCTTTTTTCGAGGAGCAACCGGTCACGCCCGCCAGCACCAGGGCCAGCCCGAGCGCACCAAAGACGGATGATCTGGTCATTGCCAATTCCGGGTATGTCGAGAGGTGCCTATTGTGCATCACTGCACCCGATCACTGAAACCGTTCATCAGTGAAGAGTCTGTCAGCTTCGTGTAAAAGTGGCCTGGGTGGCCCGGAAACGAAAAAAGCGACCCTAAGGTCGCTTTCTCGTTGTGCTTCGAGGCGTTCAAGGGGCCTCGAGGCGAAGATGGCGCAGCGGACGGGACTCGAACCCGCGACCCCCGGCGTGACAGGCCGGTATTCTAACCGACTGAACTACCGCTGCGTATCATCCAGGCTTGCGCCCGGTTGAAACCTGGGGCTGCCCTTGCGGCTCGATGGCCTCGGGGCAGGCACAAAAAAAGCGAAACAGGTTCGCTTCTTTTGTGTGTGCTTCAAGGCGTTCATGGTGCCTCGAAGCGAAGATGGCGCAGCGGACGGGACTCGAACCCGCGACCCCCGGCGTGACAGGCCGGTATTCTAACCGACTGAACTACCGCTGCGTATCGTTCAGGCTTGCGCCCGATTGAAACTGGGATCAGCCTCAGGCATGTTTGCCCTTGGCTTCAGACCGGTGCCAGGCACCCATCTGTTACAAAAAATGGCGCAGCGGACGGGACTCGAACCCGCGACCCCCGGCGTGACAGGCCGGTATTCTAACCGACTGAACTACCGCTGCGCAGTGTGGACTTGCGTCCTGTTCCTCTCTGGCGTTTGGCTTCTTGCGAAACCGCCTGCGTCAGGAACAACCTCAGGAAGTGGTGGGTGATGACGGGATCGAACCGCCGACCCTCTGCTTGTAAGGCAGATGCTCTCCCGGCTGAGCTAATCACCCTCGCGATGTTGCTTGTTGCGTTTGCTTCGCTGAGGCCGCGAAATTTACGCAGGTACCGATGCTAAGTCAATAGCCCCGTTGAATTTTTTTCAAAAAGACTGAAAAAAGAAAAGGGACCTCGCGGTCCCTTTGCTCACAGCTGGCAACTCAGGTGTAGATCATCTTGCGGGTCATGCCGCCATCGACCACAAACTCCTGGCCAGTGACGAACGCCGCCTGGCGCGACAGCAACCAGGCGACCATGGCCGCCACATCTTCCACGGTCCCTACCCTGCCCGTCGGATGCTGGGCATGGTCGGCCTCACTCAGCGGCTCGGCGCGGCGCTGGGACGGATCACGCGCATCGATCCAACCCGGGCTCACCGCATTCACGCGAATCTCCGGGCCCAGGCTCATGGCCAGGGCATGGGTCAAGGCCACCAGGCCACCCTTGCTCGCCGCATAGGCCTCGGTGTCCGGCTCGGACTGCCGGGCGCGGGTCGAGGTCAGGTTGACGATCGCGCCATTGTGCGCCCGCAGGTACGGCGCGCAGTGCTTGGCCAGCAGCATCGGGCCATTGAGGTTGACCGCCAGCACCCGGTTCCATTGCGCCAGGCTCAGGCTTTCCAGGGTCTGGTTGTGCGGGTTGGCGATGGCTGCGTTGCACACCAGCGCGTCCAGCCGCCCAAACTGCCCGAGCACTTGCGAAACACCGGCGCTGACCTGGGCCTCGTCGGCCACGTCCATGGTGATGAACCAGGCATTGTCGCCCAGGGCCTTGGCCACCTTGGCGCCGCGCGGGCGGTCAAGGTCGCTGAGCACCACCTGCCAGCCTTCGCAGATCAGCCAGGCGGCGATGCCCAGGCCGATGCCGCGGGCGGCACCGGTGACCAGGGCAACCCGGCCATTATGGCCCGGCACACCGCCCCTGATTTCCATCACAGCACCGCCAGCCCACGGGCGAGGTCCGCCTGCAGGTCGGCCACGTCTTCAAGGCCCACGGCAACCCGGATCAGGCTGTCGCGAATCCCCGCAGCCTCACGCTCCTGCGGCGTCAGGCGGCCGTGGGAGGTGGTGGCCGGGTGAGCGATGGTGGTCTTGCTGTCGCCCAGGTTGGTGGTGATGGAGATGACCCGCGTGGCATCGATGAAGCGCCAGGCGCCCTCTTTGCCACCCTTGACCTCGAAGCTGACCACCGCACCGAAACCGCTCATCTGGCGCTTGGCCAGTTCGTGCTGCGGGTGGCTCGGCAGGCCGGCGTAATGCACCTTCTCCACGCCTTCCTGCTGCTCCAGCCATTCAGCCAGCAACTGGGCGCTCTCGCAGTGGGCACGCATGCGCAGCTTCAGGGTTTCGAGGCCCTTGGTGAAGATCCAGGCATTGAACGGGCTGAGCGTAGGGCCTGCGGTACGCAGGAAGCCCACCACTTCTTTCATCTGCTCGGCGCGCCCTGCGACTACACCGCCCATGCAACGGCCTTGGCCGTCGATGAACTTGGTGGCCGAGTGGAACACGATATCGGCACCGAGCTTGAGCGGCTGCTGCAAGGCCGGGGTGCTGAAGCAGTTGTCGACCACCAGCATGGCGCCGCGGGCGTGGGCGATTTCGCTGAGCGCGGCGATATCGACCAGTTCGGCCAGCGGGTTGGACGGCGATTCGACGACCAGCAACTTGGTGTTGGCCTTGATGGCCTTTTCCCAACCGTTGAGGTCGACCAGCGGCACGTAGTCCACCTGCACGCCAAAGCGCTTGAAATACTTTTCGAACAGGCTGATGGTCGAGCCGAACACGCTCTGCGACACCAGCACATGGTCGCCGGCGCTGCACAGCGACATCACCACGGCCAGCAGCGCCGCCATGCCGGTGGAGGTCGCCACGGCCTGCTCGGCACCTTCCATGGCAGCCAGGCGTTCTTCGAACACCCGCACCGAGGGGTTGGTGTAACGCGAATAGACGTTGCCCGGCGTTTCGCCGGCAAAGCGCGCAGCCGCATCGGCGGCCGTGCGGAACACATAGCTGGAGGTCAGGAACAGCGCTTCGCTGTGCTCTGCCTCCGGTGAACGGCCCTGACCGGCGCGCACCGCGAGGGTGTCGAAACCGACACCTTCGAGGTCACTGTCCAGTCGCCCGGCATCCCATTGATCCGTCATGCCGCTGCTCCCTGATCAGTTGTTGTAGAGGTCGATGATCGCGCTGACGGCCTGGTTCTTCACCTTGGCCAGGTCGTTACGGGCCTGCTCGATGCGATCGAGGTAGGCTTCGTCGATGTCGCCGGTGACGTATTCACCGTTGAACACCGCGCAATCGAAATGCTCGATCTTGATCTTGCCGCCACCGACCGAATCGATCAGGTCAGGCAGGTCCTGGTAGACCAGCCAGTCGGCGCCGATCAACTCGGCCACCTGTTCGGTGGTGCGGTTGTGGGCGATCAGTTCGTGAGCGCTCGGCATGTCGATGCCGTAGACGTTGGGGTAGCGCACCGCGGGGGCCGCGGAGCAGAAGTAGACGTTCTTGGCACCGGCTTCACGGGCCATCTGGATGATCTGCTTGCAGGTGGTGCCGCGCACGATCGAGTCGTCGACCAGCATCACGTTCTTGCCGCGGAACTCCAGCTCGATGGCATTGAGCTTCTGGCGCACCGATTTCTTGCGCGCGGCCTGGCCGGGCATGATGAAGGTACGGCCGATGTAGCGGTTCTTGACGAAGCCTTCGCGGAACTTGACGCCCAGCCGGTTGGCCAGCTCCAGCGCGGCGGTGCGGCTGGTGTCCGGGATCGGGATGACCACGTCGATGTCGTGCTCCGGGCGCTCGCGCATGATCTTGTCGGCGAGTTTTTCGCCCATGCGCAGACGCGCCTTGTACACCGAGATACCGTCAATGATCGAGTCAGGGCGGGCCAGGTAGACGTGCTCGAAGATGCAGGGCTGCAGTTTCGGGTCTTGCGCGCACTGCTTGGTGTACAGCTGGCCTTCTTCGGTGATGTACACCGCTTCGCCCGGCGCCAGGTCGCGGATCAGGGTGAAGCCGAGCACGTCCAGGGCCACGCTTTCCGAGGCGATCATGTATTCCACGCCTTCGTCGGTGTGGCGCTGGCCGAACACCACCGGGCGGATGCCGTTGGGGTCACGGAAGCCGACGATGCCGTAGCCGGTGACCATCGCCACCACCGCGTAGCCGCCTACACAGCGGCTGTGCACGTGGGAAACCGCAGCGAACACGTCGTCTTCGGTCGGCTGCAGCTTGCCACGCACCGCCAGCTCATGGGCGAACACGTTCAGCAGCACTTCGGAGTCGGAGTTGGTGTTGACGTGGCGCAGGTCAGACTCGTAGATCTCCTTGGCCAGCTGCTCGACGTTGGTCAGGTTGCCGTTGTGCGCCAGGGTGATGCCATATGGCGAGTTGACGTAGAACGGCTGGGCTTCGGCCGAAGTCGAGCTGCCCGCGGTCGGGTAGCGCACGTGGCCGATACCCATGTGGCCCACCAGGCGCTGCATGTGGCGCTGCTGGAAGACGTCGCGCACCAGGCCATTATCCTTGCGCAGGAACAACCGGCCGTCGTGGCTGGTCACGATACCGGCAGCGTCCTGGCCGCGGTGCTGGAGGACCGTAAGCGCGTCATACAGCGCCTGATTGACGTTCGACTTACCGACGATACCGACGATGCCACACATGCGACGCAACCCCTACATTGATGAAACTTGAACGAAAGGTACTCAAGGCCTTGCAGGCCCGAGCAGCTGTTCCTTGAACGGAAGATCAGCCGGAGTGCTGATCACCCCACTGGACATCCACTGGCTGGTGAAACCCAGGATCAGGTTCTTCGACCAGTCAGCGACCAATAGAAACTGTGGTATCAGGCGCGATTCCTGCCACCAGGTATCTTGTTGCACCGGCCCCAGGCTGAGCAGGCCGATGGCCACCACTACCAGCAAGGCACCGCGTGCGGCGCCGAAGGCCATGCCGAGGAAACGATCGGTGCCGGACAGCCCGGTCACGCGGATCAGTTCTCCGACCAGGAAATTGACCATGGCCCCCACCAGCAAGGTGGCGACGAACAGAATGGCGCAGCCGGCGATGATGCGCATCGACGGGGTCTGGATATAGCTTTCAAGGTACACCGAGAGCGACCCGCCGAACATCCAGGCGACTGCACCGGCAATGATCCAGATGAGCAGGGACAGGGCTTCCTTGACGAAGCCGCGTTTTAGACTGATCAGTGTGGAAACGGCGATGATCGCGATGATCGCCCAATCAACCCAGGTAAATGCCACGGTGCTGCCTGCAGACGTTTGAGGCGGCGCATTTTACCAGAGCGGCGGGCTGGGGGTAAGCAGAATGTCAGCTCGTTTGACAGCGCCCGTTGGCGGCGCGAGCCCGCTCCCACGGGCTTTTCGTGGACTTTGAAGTCAAGAAAACCCAGCGGGAGCGACGCCGTGAAGATTTGCCTGAGGCCTCAGCCGCGCTCCGGCTGGAAGCGCACCACGATACCCTTGAGGTTCTGCTGCCGATTGATCACATCGCGAAGCCTTTCCGCCTCGCTACGTTCGATCAACGGGCCGACATACACCCGATTCAGGCCTCCTGCCGAACGGATATAGGCGTTGTAGCCCTGGCTGCGCAGGGTCTTCTGCAAGCTTTCGGCACCCGCCCGGTTGGACAGGCTGGCCAGCTGGATCGACCAGCTCACCGGCAAGCCGTTGGCGTCGATCTTCGACGGCGCACTGGCGGTAGCCGCTGGTGCAGACGTTACAGCCGGTCGCGTTTCGGCCTTGGCCGCCGGCGCAGGAGTAGGCACCGGCGTCTGCGGCTTGGGCTGGACCTGTGCCTGGGTCTGTGGCGACGGGGTGATCGGCTGGCTCGGCGTGGCCACCGGTGCGCTCGATTCGTTGACCACCACCGGCGGCTGTTGCGGCTCTTCCGGCAGTGGCTGCGGCTCGGGCACGGCAACCGGGTCCACCTTGACCTCAGGCAGGCTCGGCATCGCCGGCGCCTGCGGGGCCTCGACGCGCACCTGGCGCATCTCGTCCTCGCGGGTGAACAGCATCGGCAGGAAGATCACCGCCAGCGCCACCAGCACCAACGCACCCACCATGCGCTGTTTCATCCCTTTATCCAGCACTGCCATCTACTCACCCCTCCAGGGCCTGCCGCTCCAGCCACTCCAGGGCCTGGGCGACACAGAAAAACGAACCGAACAGCAGGATCTGGTCATCCGCCGTCGCCTGCGCGCATTGCCCTTCGAGGGCGGCGTCGACGCTGGCATAAGACTTCACCGAGGCACCACAGTTCGTCAAGGCACTGGCAAGCTCAGGGGCCGGACGGCTGCGCGGCGTGTCCAGCGGCGCGACCGCCCAATCGTCGACCAGTGCCTGCAGCGGCGCGATGACGCCCTCCAGGTCCTTGTCGGCGAGCAGGCCGAACACCGCCAGGCGGCGGCCCTGCAGCGGGCGCGCTGCCAACCGCCGCGCCAGGTATTGCGCAGCATGGGGGTTGTGCCCGACATCCAGCAGCAGCTCCACCTGCTTGCCCTGCCAGTGCACCACGCGCCGGTCCAGGCGCCCGGTGATGCGGGTGGCAAGCAACGCCTGGCGCAACTGCGCGGCATCCCATGGCAGCCCCATCAGCAGGTAGGCCTGAAGCGCCAGGGTGGCGTTTTCCATCGGCAGGTCGAGCAATGGCAAGTCACGCAACTGCACCGCGGTTCCGTCCTGGGTGACCCCACGCCAGTGCCAGACGCCCTCTGCGCTTTCCAGGTCGAAATCACGCCCGCGCAGGAACAACGGCGCAGCCAGCTCGGCTGCCTTGTCCAGCAGCGGCTGGGGAGGATCGAGGTCGCCGCACAGCGCAGGCTTGCCCGGGCGGAAGATGCCGGCCTTCTCGAAAGCCACCAACTCGCGGGTATCGCCCAGATAATCGACATGGTCGACGCCGATGCTGGTCACCAGGGCAAGGTCGGCATCGACCACATTGACGGTATCAAGCCGGCCGCCAAGGCCCACTTCAAGCACCACGGCATCCAGCTGGGACTGTTGGAACAACCAGAACGCCGCCAACGTGCCCATCTCGAAATAGGTCAGGGAAATCTCGCCCCGCGCCGTCTCGACGGCAGCAAAGGCTTGGCACAGGCGCTCATCGCTGGCTTCCTGGCCGTCGATCAGCACCCGCTCGTTGTAACGCAGCAGGTGAGGCGAGCTGTACACGCCCACCTTGAGGCCCTGGGCCCGCAGCATCGACGCCACGAACGCACAGGTCGAGCCTTTGCCGTTGGTGCCGGTGACGGTGACCACACGTGGCGCCAACTTGCCCAGCGCCAGCCGGGCAAGCACCTTCTGCGAACGCTCCAGGCCCATGTCGATGGCCGACGGATGCAATTGTTCGAGGTAGGCGAGCCACTCGCCCAGGTTACGCTCCGTCATCACGCGACCGCAGCCGCCTCACGCGCCTGCTCTGGCGTTTCCTGGCCGGTCATCTGTGCCAGCAGGCGGGCCAGGCGCGGGCGCAGTTCGCTGCGCGAGATGATCAGGTCGATGGCGCCGTGCTCCAGCAGGAACTCGCTGCGCTGGAAGCCTTCTGGCAGTTTTTCGCGCACGGTCTGCTCGATCACGCGCGGGCCGGCGAAGCCGATCAGCGCCTTCGGCTCACCGACGATGACGTCGCCGAGCATCGCCAGGCTGGCGGAAACACCACCGTAGACCGGGTCGGTCAGCACGGAGATGAACGGGATGCCTTCTTCACGCAGGCGCGCCAGCACGGCCGAAGTCTTGGCCATCTGCATCAGCGAGATCAGCGCTTCCTGCATGCGCGCGCCACCGGAGGCCGAGAAGCAGACCATCGGGCAGCGGTTTTCCAGGGCGTAGTTGGCGGCGCGCACGAAGCGCTCGCCGACGATGGCGCCCATCGAGCCGCCCATGAACGAGAATTCGAAGGCGCTGACCACGATCGGCATGCCCATCAGGGTGCCGCTCATGGAGATCAGCGCGTCCTTCTCGCCGGTCTGCTTCTGCGCAGCGGTCAGGCGGTCCTTGTACTTCTTGCCGTCGCGGAACTTCAGGCGGTCGACTGGCTCCAGCTCAGCGCCCAGCTCGGCACGGCCTTCCGGGTCGAGGAAGATATCGATACGTGCACGTGCGCCGATGCGCATGTGGTGGTTGCACTTGGGGCAGACATCCAGGGTCTTTTCCAGCTCCGGACGATACAGCACGGCCTCGCAGGATGGGCACTTGTGCCACAAGCCTTCTGGCACCGAGCTCTTCTTCACCTCGGAACGCATGATCGAAGGGATCAGTTTGTCGACTAACCAGTTGCTCATGCTTTATTTCTCCAGTATTGGCGGGCGGGGACCGGTCTGGCCGGCCAAGCCCTGCCCTTTGAGCTCAAATTCTTCTATGAAACGATGACGGCCCGGCCGCAGGGGCTGCCTGCGCAGCGCGCCGTCTTCAATGTGTGCGCTGGCTGCCTGGCACGCCGGCAGCCGCCCCGCAGGGCTGCGATAGCTATGGACGATGGCGCGCAGCCAGCCGTCACATCTGCTGTCACGCCTGTTTCACCGCGCGCATGAATGCCTCGATCCGGGCGGCATCCTTGATGCCCTTGGCCTGCTCCACGCCGCCACTGACATCCACCGCATAGGGCCTTACCTGGGCGATCGCCTGGCCGACGTTATCGGCCGACAAGCCACCGGCAAGGATGATCGGCTTGCTCAACCGCGCCGGCACCAGCGACCAGTCGAAGGCCTCGCCGGTGCCTCCCGGCACGCCGGCCACGTAGGTGTCGAGCAGGATGCCACGGGCACCGGCATAGTGCTGGCAGGCGGCTTCCAGATCGTCACCGGGGCGTACCCGCAGCGCCTTGATCCAGGGGCGATGGTAGCCCTCGCAGTCGGCCGGGGTTTCGTCGCCGTGGAACTGTAGCAGGTCCAGCGGCACCACTTCGAGAATCTCGTTCAGCTCGCAGCGCGAGGCATTGACGAACAGCCCGACGGTGGTCACGAACGGCGGCAGCTCGGCGATGATCGCCCGTGCCTGGCGCACGTCCACGGCACGCGGGCTCTTGGCATAGAAGACGAAGCCGATGGCATCGGCACCGGCTTCGGCGGCGGCCAGCGCATCCTCGATGCGGGTGATGCCGCAGATCTTGCTGCGTACGTTGCTCATGGACTGCAAACCCTGAGTGGACAGTGAAAGGCTCGATGGTAGCAAATGCCTTTTCGCCCGTCAGTCGGCCAACGCCTCGTAACCTGTCAGAAAGTGTGGGCCGATGTAACGCTGCGGCAGCTGGAATTCTTCCGGGTACTCCACCTGCACCAGGTACAGGCCATAGGGATGGGCGGTCACCCCACCCTCGCGGCGGTTGCGCCCCTCCAGCACTTCCCGGGCCCAGCTCGCCGGGCGCTCTCCGGCACCGATGGTCATCAGTACCCCGGCGATGTTGCGCACCATATGGTGCAAGAACGCGGTGGCGCGCACGTCCAGCACGATCATCTGGCCATGGCGGGTGACGCGCAGGTGATGGATATGCTTGATCGGCGACTTGGCCTGGCACTGGCTGGCGCGGAAGGCACTGAAGTCATGGGTGCCGAGCAGATACTGGGCGGCCTCGGCCATGCGCTCGACATCCAGCGGGCGATGGTTCCAGGTCACCTCTTCGGCCAGGTGCGCCGGGCGGATCGGGTCGTTGTAGATGACGTAGCGGTAGCGCCGGGCGCAGGCCTTGAAACGGGCGTGGAAGTCGGCCGGCATTGGCCGCGACCAGACCACACTGATGTCGTGGGGCAGGTTGAAGTTGGTGCCCAGGGTCCAGGCGCGCTCGTCGCGCACGGCGCGGGTGTCGAAGTGCACGATCTGGCCGCAGCCATGCACGCCGGCGTCGGTACGGCCGGCGCACACCACGCTGATCGGCTCGTCGGCCACTTTCGACAGCGCTTGCTCCAGGGCCTGCTGGACGCTGGGCACGCCGCTGGCCTGGCGCTGCCAGCCGCGGTAGCGCGAGCCCTTGTATTCCACGCCCAGGGCGATGCGGGTGAAGCCTGCGGCGGCGGATTCGGAGGGGGCGGTGTCGATGATGTCCAAGCGCGTGAAACCTGTGGGCAATACGGAATGGCGGGATTATAACGACAACGGCAGCCTTGTTGGGCTGCCGTTGGTTTTGCGCTGTCGGTACGGGCCTCTTCGCGGGGCAGGCCCGCTCCCACAGGGATTTGCATTCAACCTGTTCGAGGACGCCCTCAGACCAACCGGGAAAGCATCTCCTCGGCTTCCAGGCGCTGGGTGTCGTCGCCATCCTTGACCACTTCATCGAGGATGTCGCGCGCCCCCTGGTGGTCGCCCATGTCGATGTACGCCCGCGCCAGGTCGAGCTTGGTCGCCACTTCGTCGCTGCCCGAGAAGAAGTCGAAGTCCAGGTCGTCCAGCGGCTCCGGCTCCTGGGCGGCATCGGCGGCGGTGAAGTGCGGCTCCAGCGACGGCGACTCGAGGCTCTGCGAGAGCTTGTCCAGCTCGGCGTTGACGTCATCGAGCTCGGAGGCAAAGCTCTTGGCCGCTGGCGACTCGTCGTCCAGCGACAACGACAGGTCGAAGTCTTCCGGCAGCTCCAGTTCGGAAATCGGGTCGAATTCCGGGATTGCGTCGAAAGCGGCCAGCTCGGCGGCGACGTCCACAGGCTCTTCGGGCGCTTCGACCGGGCTGACGGGCTCACCGACGTCCAGGTCGAAATCGGCCAGGTCATCGATGCTTTGCGGCTCGGCCTGGGCCTGGGCTAGCAGGGCTTCGAAATCTTCGTCAGCGTCGGTCTGCGGCGTGGCGTCGATTTCCGGCTCAGGCTCCGGCACAGGTGCCTCATCCAGCACCGGCACCTCGAGCGGGTCGGCTTCCGGCAGCTCATCGCCCAGGCTAAGGTCGAAGGCGCTGTCCAGATCGTGGTCATCCAGCACCGAGGTCTCGACGAAGGCTTCAGCGGCCGCGTCGAGGTCCGGCTCAGGCTCGGCTTCGAGCTCAGGCGCTTCAAGTTCAGGCTCTGGCGCTTGCTCGTCGAGCTCAGGTGCAGGGGTATCGAGCGGGGCCGGTTCAGCCTCGGTGACCGCTGGCAGCTCGGCTTCAGCCGGCGCCTCAGGTTCGTCCTGCAGCAGTTCCTGGACGTACTGGTGGTCCATTTCCGCCGCCAGTGCGGCAGCCCCGAGGCCAGCGGCAGCGAGGCCGAGCATGGCCGGGAAACGTTCCTTGAGCGTGCTGACTTGCGCAACGTTCTCTTCGCTGGCAGGCAGTTTGCGTTCCTGCTCGACGAAGGCGCTTTGATCGCCCTGACGGGCATAGACTTCCATCAGCTTCAGGCGCAGGTCATCTCGCTCGGGCTGCGCGGCGATTGCCGTTTCCAGCAGGTCGGCGGCGTGATTGAGACGCCCGCGCGCCAGGCTCTGCTCCACTTCGGCCAGCAGTTCGGCGTTGGCATCCTGCTCCGGAGCCACAGCAGCCGGGGCAACAGGTTGTTCGGCGGCGACCGCCGCTGCCGCCGAAGCGGCAACCACGGCCGGCGACAAGGTGACGCTCGGCGCGGCAACGTCCAGCTCGTCGAAGCTGCTCGGCGGCAGGTCGAGATCAGGGCTGCGCTCGCCCTCCTCGGCCAGTGCGCGCGCCATGCGCAGGTGCTTTTCAGCTTCCTGCTGGGCTTTGCGCTTGCGGGCCAGCAACAGCAACAGCAGCAACAGCACCAGGAAGGCGGAGCCTGCGATCAGGCCGAGCACCACCGGATTACCCAGCATCTCGTCCACTGCGCTGGGTTTCTGCGCCACAGGTGCAGGTTCGCTGGCCGGGGCCGCTGCAGGTGCGGTATCGGCGGCGGCAGGTGGCGGGGCAATGACCGGCTCGGCCGGTTGCGCCGAGGTATTGTCTGCCGGTTGTGCCGGCGCCGCTTCGCCCGGCAAGGCTGCGGTCGGCGCCTCACCGGCCGCGCCTTGCGCTTCCAGGCGGGCCAGCTGGTCGTTCTTCAGCTGGATCAACTTCTGCAGCTTGTCCAGCTGGCTCTGCAGGTCGGTCATCCGGCTCTTGAGTTCTTCATTGTCGCGACGGCTGGTGTCCAGGCTTTCCTGGGCCACGGCCAGCTTGTCGTTGATCGCCTTGGCGCCGCCAGCGCCTGCCTGGTTGCCCGGGCTGACCAGGCGCAGGTTGTCGCCCTGGGCGATACGCTCGGGCGCCGCATCGGCTGCACCGCGGCGGGTGGCATCGAGCTGGCGGGCACGCGGGCCCAGGCGCCGGCCTTCACGCCAGGCCGCGTACTGCTCGGCCACTTCGCGGTTGGCCTCGCCCTGGGGGATGCTCTGGATCTGCTGCTGGTCGGGCAGGCGCAACACCTGGCCGACCTTCAGCTGATTGATGTTGTTGCCGATGAAGGCATCCGGGTTGAGCGCCTGGATGGCGATCATGGTCTGCTGCACCGAGCCGCCACCCTGGGTATTGCGCGCGGCAATCTGCCACAAGGTATCGCGGCGCTTGGTGGTGTAGCTGCCGGTGACGGCCGGGGTGACATTGCCTGCCCCCGGCTGCTGGCCCTGGGCCTTGGCCTGGTCGAGCAACACGCTGTAGTCGCGCAGCAGGCGGCCCTGGGGCCACATTACCTGGACCAGGAACTTGACCACCGTGCCTGGCAGCGGCTGGCTGGAGGTGACGCGCAGCACGCTCTTGCCGTTGGGGTTGATCACCGGGGTGAAGGTCAGGTCTTCGAGGTAGGTCGGATACGCCACCCCGGCCTTGCTAAACTCTTCCGGCGGCGCCAGGCTCGGCGCCACTTCGGCAGCGGTCAGGTCGCGCACATCGAGCAATTCGATTTCGGCGTCCAGCGGCTGGTTCTGCGCCGACTTGAGCGTCAGCTCACCCAACCCCAGGGCATTCGCCATGCCAGACGACAGCGCCGACGCTGCCGCCACGGCCAGAACCAGTTTGCGAATTCGAAGCATGACCTCTTCCCTTGTATGAATCGTCCCGGAAACCTGCAGGCAGAGCGGGACAAAAGTGCTCGCCAGTATCTTTTACGCTATCTGTTTAATCAACAATTGTGCCACCTGCACGGCATTCAGCGCGGCGCCCTTGCGCAGGTTGTCGGTGGTCAGCCAGAGGTTGAGCTGTTGCTGCTCGTCAATTCCATGGCGCACACGACCAACATAGACCACGTCTTGCCCCACTGCGTCACCGACCGGTGTCGGATAGTCATCACGCTCGACCAGCTCGACGCTGTCGGCGGCCTCGAGGGCGTCGTTGACGGCGGCCAGGTCCACCGGCGCTCGGCTTTGTACCGCCACACTGAAGCTATCGCCGAAAAACACCGGGACTTGAACGCAGGTCACGGAAATCTTCAGCTCCGGCATCTCCAGCAGCACCCGCAGCTCGCTCACCAGGCGCTGCTCCAGAGGCGTATGGCCATGGGCGTCGGCGGCACCGACCTGGGCCAGCAGGTTGAAGGCCACCTGACGGTCGAAGAAGCGTGGCTCCAGCGGGCGGGCATTGAGCAGCTCGGCGGTCTGCCGGGCCAGTTCGTTGACCGCTTCACGCCCTTGGGCAGACACCGCCAGGGCAGCCATGACCTGCACGCGCTCGATGTCCAGCTGGCCTTTGAGCGGCGCCAGGGCGACGGCCAGGGCAACGGCGGCGGAGCTGGGGCTGGCCAGGCGTGCCGGCAGCTGGAGGTTGGCGATGCGCGCGGCATTGGCCTCGGGCACCACGGCGAGGGCATCGTCCAGCCCGCCGGAGAGGTCGATGATGGTGCAGCCGGCCTGTTCGGCCTTGCTGGCGAAGCTGCGGCTGACGGCCGGGCTGGCGGCGAAGAAGGCCAGCTTGACCTGGCTGAAGTCGAAGCTGTCCACCTCGCGGACCTTGATCTTCTTGCCGGCGAACATGACGCTGCTGCCCGCCGATTCCATGCTGGCCAGAAGATGCAGGGTGGCGACCGGGAACTGCAGTTCTTCGAGGATCTGGACGAGGGTTTCACCGACGCTACCGGTAGCGCCGACGACGGCGATGTCCAAGGGTTGGGTCATGGTGGGGATCCTTTTGCTGAAACGGCGGGGGCGGCACTTTACTTGGATTGTAGAGTTTTGTCTGTGCTGGCCCAGCTGTGTTGTTCTCAGTGCGCGAACGACGGCAAGCGCAAGCGCATAAAAAAACCCGCGCTGTCTCCAGCACGGGTTCTTGGCTAGCGCAACGCGATCAACGCTCCAGCAGAATCCGCAGCATGCGACGCAGCGGTTCGGCAGCGCCCCACAGCAACTGGTCGCCAACGGTGAACGCGCCCAGGTACTGGGAACCCATGTTCAGCTTGCGCAGGCGGCCAACCGGCACGTTCAGGGTACCGGTCACCTTGGTCGGTGCCAGTTCCTGCATGCTGATCTCGCGCTGGTTCGGCACCAGTTTCACCCAAGGGTTGTGCTGGCTGATCATGCCTTCGATGTCGGCCAGTGGCACGTCCTTGTTCAGCTTGATGGTCAGCGCCTGGCTGTGGCAACGCATGGCGCCGATGCGCACGCAGATGCCATCGACCGGGATCGGGTTCTTGAAGCGGCCGAGGATCTTGTTGGTTTCGGCCTGGGCCTTCCACTCTTCACGGCTCTGCCCGTTCGGCAGCTCCTTGTCGATCCACGGGATCAGGCTGCCGGCCAGCGGCACGCCGAAGTTCTCGGTCGGGAACGCATCGCCACGCATGGCTTCGGCGACCTTGCGGTCAATGTCGAGGATGGCGCTGGCCGGGTTGGCCAGGTCATCGGCGACTGCCGCGTGGATGCCGCCCATCTGCTTGATCAGCTCGCGCATGTTCTGCGCGCCGGCGCCGGACGCCGCCTGGTAGGTCATGGCGCTCATCCACTCGACCAGGCCCGCTTCGAACAGGCCGCCCAGGCCCATCAGCATCAGGCTGACGGTGCAGTTGCCGCCGATGTAGTTCTTGGTACCGGCATCGAGCTGCTGGTCGATCACCTTGCGGTTGACCGGGTCGAGCACGATCACCGCGTCGTCCTGCATGCGCAGCGACGAGGCGGCGTCGATCCAGTAACCCTGCCAGCCGGCTTCACGCAGCTTGGGGAAGACCTCGTTGGTGTAGTCGCCGCCCTGGCAGGTCAGGATCACGTCGAGGGTCTTGAGCTCTTCAATCGAATAAGCGTCCTTGAGCGGCGCAATATCCTTGCCCACGTTCGGGCCCTGGCCACCGACATTGGAGGTGGTGAAGAACACCGGCTCGATAAGGTCGAAGTCCTGCTCCTCCAGCATCCGCTGCATGAGCACGGAACCGACCATACCGCGCCAACCGATCAGACCTACACGTTTCATCGCAACTACACCTTTGCTAAAAGTGGGCCGCCACCGACCAAAAACGGTGGCGGGCCAGAGAGATTACAGATTCCGCAGCGCTGCGACTACTGCGTCGCCCATTTCCTGCGTGCCAACTTTGTTACAGCCCGCCGACCAGATGTCACCGGTGCGCAGGCCCTGGTCCAGCACCAGGCTCACCGCCTGCTCGATGGCTTCGGCCGCGGCGTGCTGGTTGAAGCTGTAACGCAGCATCATCGACACCGACAGGATGGTCGCCAGCGGGTTGGCGATACCCTGCCCGGCGATGTCCGGCGCCGAACCGTGGCACGGCTCGTACATGCCCTTGTTGTTGGCATCCAGCGAGGCCGAAGGCAGCATGCCGATGGAACCGGTGAGCATGGAAGCTTCGTCCGACAGGATGTCACCGAACATGTTGTCGGTCACCACCACGTCGAACTGCTTGGGTGCGCGCACCAGCTGCATGGCAGCGTTGTCGACGTACATGTGGCTCAGTTCGACGTCCGGGTAGTCCTTGGCCACGCTTTCGACCACTTCACGCCACAGCTGGCTGGAGGCAAGCACGTTGGCCTTGTCTACCGAGCACAGCTTCTTGCCGCGCACGCGGGCCATGTCGAAGCCGACGCGGGCGATGCGGCGCACTTCGCTTTCGCTGTAAGGCAGGGTGTCGTAGGCCTGGCGCTCGCCACCTTGCAGCTCGCGCTGGCCGCGCGGGGCACCGAAGTAGATGCCGCCGGTCAGTTCACGGACGATGAGGATATCCAGGCCCGAGACGATTTCCGGCTTCAGCGAGGAAGCATCGGCCAGTTGCGGGTAGAGGATGGCCGGGCGCAGGTTGGCGAACAGGCCCAGTTGCGAACGGATCTTCAGCAGGCCGCGCTCGGGGCGGATGTCACGCTCGATCTTGTCCCATTTCGGGCCACCGACCGCGCCCAGCAGCACGGCATCGGCCTGGCGCGCACGCTCCAGGGTCTCGTCGGCCAGGGGCACACCGTGCTTGTCGATGGCGGCGCCACCGATCACGTCGTGCGCGAGGCTGAAGCCGAGCTGGAACTTGTCGTTGGCCAGCTCCAGCACCTTGACCGCTTCGGCCATGATTTCCGGGCCAATGCCATCACCTGGGAGAATCAGAATCTGCTTGCTCATGCTTTCCTCTATTCATTCAAGCGGCGCGGCCGGCTCGGCCCCACCGTAAAAAAACTCAGCGCTCGGCCCACAACACGATGACATCGGTGCTGAACGAGCCATCGGCCTCGATCTGGTAATACTGCCGCACTTCCTCGCCCATGGCCTGCTGCAACTGGCGAATCGCCACGCGCAATGGCTCGGGCGTGCGCATGCGCTCCACCCAGGACGCCCACTCCAGGCGCAGGCGCTGGCGCGAATGGCTGCGCACGTGCAGGCCGGCTTCACTCACCAGGCGCTGCCACTGGGCAGCAGAATAATCGCGTACATGGCTGGTGTCGCGCAGCACTTCCACCGACTGCAGGTAGGTGTCGAGCAGCGGGCTGCCCGGCGCCATCACGTCGATGAACGCGGCTACACCACCCGGATTGAGCACCCGGCGCACTTCGCGCAGGGCCAGGCCCACATCGCTCCAGTGGTGCGCCGAATAGCGGCTGAACACGAAGTCGAACGAGGCGTCGCCGAACGGCAGGCGCTCGGCGGCGCCGTGGGCGGTCTTGACGTTGCCCAGGCCACGCTCGGCCGCGGCGCTGGCGACCACCTCGAGCATCGCTTGCGACAAATCGTAGGCAACCACTTCGGCGACCAGCGGTGCCACGTGGAAGCTGACGTGACCGGCACCACAGCCCAGGTCCAGCACGCGGGCGCTGCCCTGCCCTGCCAGCTGCGCCTGGAGCAGGGCGAATTCGCTGCCCTGGGCATGCACGGCGCTGCTGAGGTAGGCATTGGCCTGTTCGCCGAACTGGCGTTGGACCACATCGGTATGGGTGGTGCTGGTCATGGGCTGTTCCTTCTGGTTTCGGGGTGCTGGTACGGCCGCTATCGCCGGCAAGCC
>NZ_DJTF01000059.1:0-2220 GCF_002438125.1 Pseudomonas sp. UBA6315 | reverse complement strand
GCAAGCCCAACTACATCATTCAGGCATCGCGAAACAGCCAAGGCTGCCCGGCGCGGTGCTTGCCTTCGAAGGCCTTGATCGCGTCGCTGTCCTGCAGGGTCAGGCCGATGTCGTCCAAGCCGTTGAGCAGGCAATGCTTGCGGAAGGCGTCGATCTCGAAATGCAGCACCTTGCCGTCCGGGCGGGTCACCGCCTGGGCCTGCAGGTCGATGGTCAACTGGTAGCCCGGGTTGGTTTCGACCTGCTTGAACAGCTCATCGACTTCCTCATCGCTGAGGATGATCGGCAACAGGCCGTTCTTGAAGCTGTTGTTGAAGAAGATGTCGGCGAAGCTTGGCGCGATCACGCTACGGAAGCCGTATTCGTCCAGCGCCCACGGCGCGTGCTCGCGGCTCGAACCGCAGCCGAAGTTCTCCCGCGCCAGCAACACGCTGGCACCCTGGTAGCGTGCATGGTTGAGCACGAATTCCTGGTTCAACGGGCGCTTGCTGTTGTCCTGGTAGGGCTGGCCCACATCCAGGTAACGCCACTCGTCGAACAGGTTGGGGCCGAAGCCGGTGCGCTTGATCGACTTGAGAAACTGCTTGGGGATGATCTGGTCGGTGTCGACGTTGGCACGGTCCAACGGCGCGACGAGGCCAGTGTGCTGGGTAAAGGCTTTCATGCTGCGCTCCCTTGGATCAACTCGCGGACATCGATGAAGTGGCCGGTCACCGCGGCGGCGGCGGCCATCGCCGGGCTGACCAGGTGAGTACGGCCACCGGCGCCCTGACGGCCTTCGAAGTTGCGGTTGGAGGTGGACGCGCAGTGCTCGCCGCTCTCCAGGCGGTCCGGGTTCATGGCCAGGCACATCGAGCAACCTGGCTCACGCCATTCGAAGCCGGCTTCGAGGAAAATCTTGTCCAAACCTTCGCGCTCGGCCTGGGCCTTGACCAGGCCCGAGCCCGGCACCACCAGCGCCTGCTTGACGTTGGCCGCGACCTTGCGGCCCTTGGCGATCTCGGCGGCAGCGCGCAGGTCTTCGATGCGCGAGTTGGTGCACGAGCCGATGAACACGCGGTCGAGCTTGATATCGGTGATCGCCTGGTTGGCGGCCAAGCCCATGTACTTGAGGGCGCGCTCGATCGAGCCACGCTTGATCAAGTCTGGCTCGGCAGCCGGGTCCGGCACGCGCTGGTCGACCGCCAGCACCATCTCGGGCGAAGTGCCCCAGCTGACCTGCGGCTTGATCTGCGCGGCATCCAGCTCGACCACGGTATCGAACACGGCATCGGCATCCGACACCAGGCCTTTCCAGGCTTGGGCGGCAAGCGTCCACTGCTCGCCCTTGGGCGAATACGGGCGGCCTTCGACATAGGCGATGGTGGTGTCGTCGACTGCCACCAGGCCCACGCGGGCACCGGCCTCGATCGACATGTTGCAGATGGTCATGCGGCCTTCCATCGACAAGTCGCGGATGGCGCTGCCGGCGAATTCCATGGCGTGGCCATTGCCACCGGCGGTACCGATCTTGCCGATCACGGCAAGCACGATGTCCTTGGCGGTGACACCGGCTGGCAACTGGCCTTCGACCCGCACCAGCATGTTCTTCATCTTCTTGGCGACCAGGCACTGGGTGGCGAGCACGTGCTCGACCTCGGAGGTGCCGATGCCGTGGGCCAAGGCGCCGAACGCGCCGTGGGTGGAGGTGTGCGAGTCGCCGCAGACCACGGTCATGCCCGGCAAGGTAGCGCCCTGCTCGGGGCTGATGACGTGGACGATGCCCTGGCGCACGTCGTTCATCTTGAATTCGACGATGCCGTATTCGTCACAGTTTTCATCGAGGGTCTGCACCTGCAGGCGCGACACCTGGTCGGCGATGGCCTCGATGCCGCCCTTGCGCTCTGGCGTGGTCGGCACGTTGTGGTCGGGCGTGGCGATGTTGGCGTCGATGCGCCATGGCTGGCGTTTGGCCAGGCGCAGGCCTTCGAAGGCCTGCGGCGACGTCACTTCATGGATGATATGGCGGTCGATGTAGATCAAGGACGAGCCGTCATCACGGCGCTTGACCTCATGAGCTTCCCAGAGTTTGTCGTAGAGCGTTTTGCCAGCCATCAGACTGTTCCTCATCAGCGTCTTTCTATGCCAAAGACCCCTTGGCTTGTACGGACGATGCTAGGGGGGTAGATTGAATAACTCAAATTCATAATTTTTATGCTTTGGATAACCCAAAGGAATACG
>NZ_DJTF01000202.1:0-13610 GCF_002438125.1 Pseudomonas sp. UBA6315 | reverse complement strand
CGCATTGTAGCCGCAAGGGCGCGGGCTGGCATCCTCAGTGACTGTGACCGGGGCGACGAGCGGAACGACGAATCAGCCCGATGACTGGCAACAGGCCCACCAGCACCAGCGTCAGCGCGGGCAGCGAGGCCCGCGCCCACTCGCCTTCGCTGGTCATCTCGAAGACTCTGACCGCCAAGGTATCCCAGCCGAACGGCCGCATCAGCAGGGTGGCGGGCATCTCCTTGAGCACGTCCACGAACACCAGCAGCGCTGCGCTCAAGGCACCCGGCACCAGCAGCGGCAGATACACCTTGAAAAACAATCTCGCGCCACCGACGCCCAAGCTGCGCGAGGCCTCGGGCAGCGACGGGCGGATGCGCTCCAGGCTGCTTTCCAGCGGCCCGTAGGCCACCGCGATGAAACGCACCAGATAGGCCAGCAACAGGGCTGCCAGGCTCCCCAGCAGCAGCGGTTTGCCGGCCCCGCCCAGCCAGGTGGAAAGCGGGATCACCAGGTGATTGTCGAGGTAGCTGAAGGCCAGCATGATCGACACCGCCAGCACCGAGCCCGGCAAGGCGTAGCCGAGGTTGGCCAGGCCAACGCCGGCGCGTATGCCGCCGGTCGGCGCCTGGCGCCGGGCGAAGGCCAGCAGCAAGGCCACGCACACGGTGATCAGTGCGGCCATGGCGCCCAGGTACAGCGTGTGCAGCACCAGGCCGATGTAGCGTTCGTCCAGGTCGTGCCGCCCGCGCTGCCAGAACCACGCCAGCAACTGCAGCAGCGGGATGACGAAGGCGCAGGCGAACACCAGCAGGCACCAGCCGCTGGCCAGCAGCGCCTTGACCCCGCGCAGGTGGTACAGCGCCTGCCCGCGAGGCCGCTCGTTGCCACTGCGGGCCGCGCCGCGTGCACGGCGCTCGCCATACAGCACCAGCATCACCGCCAACAGCAGCAGGCTGGCGAGCTGGGCGGCGCTGGACAGGCTGAAGAAGCCATACCAGGTCTTGTAGATGGCGGTGGTGAAGGTGTCGAAGTTGAACACCGCCACCGCGCCGAAATCGGCCAGGGTTTCCATCAGGGCCAGGGCAATGCCTGCGCCGATGGCCGGCCGCGCCATGGGCAAGGCCACTCGCCAGAACGCCTGCAACGGCGACAGCCCCAGCACCCGCGCCGCTTCCATCAGGCCCTTGCCCTGGGCCAGGAACGCCGTGCGTGCGAGCAGGTAGACGTAGGGGTAGAACACCAGCACCAGCACCGTAATCACGCCACCGGTGGAGCGCACCCGCGGCAGGCGCATGGGCCCGAACACTTCGCGCAGGGCGCTTTGCACGGGGCCGGAGAAGTCGAGCAGGCCGACGAAGACGAAGGCCAGCACGTAGGCGGGGATCGCGAACGGCAGCATCAACGCCCAGTCCAGCCAGCGTCTGCCGGGGAACTCGCAGAGGCTGGTGAGCCAGGCCAGGCTCACGCCGAGCACCGTTACGCCCACGCCCACGCCCACCACCAGGGTCAGGGTGTTGCCGAGCAGGCGGCTCATCTGGGTGTCGAGCAGGTGCGACCAGATCTGCAGGTCGACCGATTGCCAGGCCAGCAGCAGGACGCTCAGGGGCAGCAGCACCAGCGCGGCGATCAGGGAGACCGGGAGGTACCAGCGGCGTTGGGGGGTGTGGGGCAAGTCGAATTTCTCTGTGGCTTGTTGCGGCCGCTTTGCGGTCGTTCGCGGGGCAAGCCCGCTCCCACAGGTACATCACTGGCCTGTAGACAAGTGGTGTATCTGTGGGAGCGGGCTTGCCCGCGATAGGGCCCTTGCAGGCCCCGCAAGGATAAAGCCTGGCGCTTAGTTCCAGCCAGCCCGATCCATCAGGCGAATGGCCTCGGCCTGGCGCTTGCCAGCCACTTCGACCGGAATGCTGTCGGCCTTGAAGCTACCCCAGGCCGCCACTTCTTCCGAAGGCTTGACCTTCGGGTTGGCCGGGAACTCCTGGTTGATGTCGGCAAACAGCTTCTGCGCCTTCTCGCCGGTCATCCATTCCACCAGCTGCTTGGCCGCCTCCGGGTGCGGTGCATACTTGGTCAGGCCGATGCCCGAGAGGTTGACGTGCACACCACGGTCGCCCTGGTTGGGCCAGAAAATCTTCACCGGCAGGTTGGGGTTCTGGTTGTGCAGGCGGCCGTAGTAGTAGGTGTTGACCACCCCCACGTCACACTGGCCCGCCTCGATCGCCTTGATCACGGCGTTGTCGTCGGAGAACACATCGGTGGACAGGTTGTTGACCCAGCCCTTGACGATCTGCTCGGCCTTGGCCTCGCCGTGGTTCTCGATCAGCGTGGCGGTCAGCGACTGGTTGTAGACCTTCTTCGCCGTGCGCAGGCACAGGCGGCCTTCCCACTGCTTGTCGGCCAGGGCTTCGTAGGTGGTCAGCTCTTCGGGTTTGACCCGCTCGGTGGAGTAGATGATGGTGCGCGCTCGCAGGCTCAGGCCGGTCCAGTCATGGGAGGAGGCGCGGTACTGCGGCGGGATGTTCTGGTCGATGATGTCCGACTTGATCGGCTGCAGGATGCCCATCTGCTCGGCCTGCCAGAGGTTGCCGGCATCGACGGTGAGCAACAGGTCGGCCACCCCGTTCTCGCCCTCGGCCTTGATGCGCTGCATCAGCGGGGCTTCCTTGTCGGTGATGAACTTGACCTTGACCCCGGTTTCCTTGGTGTAGGCGTCGAACACGGGCTTGATCAGCTCGTCGATGCGCGAGGAGTACACCACCACTTCATCCGCTGCCTGAGCGGTGCCGCCGAACAAAGTCAGGGCCAGGGCGGCCAGTAGGGGCTTGCGTGGCAACATGGAAAGCACTCCTCGGATCGTATGAGAGGCGCAAATGGTAGTGAATCCCATTTTCCTGCTCACCTACCTAGCAGTTACCGGATGTTGCAAGGGACTGCCTTGCAGTCCAATCGCCGGCAAGCCGGCTCCCACAGGCCCGACAACCTCAAGCCTTGGCCAGATCTGGCAGATCCCCGGAAAGCCCCAGCGCCTGCCGCACGAACAGCGCCTTGGCCTCGGGCATCTGCTCCACCAGCTTCAACCCGCTGTTGCGCAACCAACGCAACGGCAGCGGATTAGCCTGGAACAACCGCTCGAAGCCTTCCATCGCGGCCATCAGCGCCAGGTTGTGCGGCATGCGCCGGCGCTCGTAACGGCTGAGCACCTTCACATCCGCCAGGCGCTCGCCGCGCTCGCAGGCATTGACCAGCACCTCGGCCAGCACAGCGGCATCGAGAAAGCCCAGATTGACGCCCTGCCCCGCCAGCGGGTGAATGGTGTGCGCGGCATCGCCGATCAGCGCCAGCCCCTCATCCACATAGCGCTTGGCATGGCGCTGGCGCAGCGGCACGCACACCCGTGGGTCAGCCTCCAGCACTTCGCCCAGGCGCCCCTCGAAGGCGCGCTCCAGGGCCTTGCGGAAGGCCTCGTCAGGCAGCGCCATGAGCTGCTCGGCCTGCTCCGGGGTGGTCGACCAGACGATCGAGCACCAGTCCTGCCGGCCATCACGCAACAGCGGCAGGAATGCCAGCGGCCCTTCGTCCGTGAAACGCTGCCAGGCCGTGGCCTGGTGCGCGGCGCTGCAGCGCACGCTGGTGACGATGGCATGGTGCAGGTAATCCCACTCGCGGGTTTCGCAGCCGGCCAGGCGGCGCACGGCGGAATTGGCGCCGTCGGCAGCCACCACCAGTGGCGCGCGCAGGCGGCGGCCGTCGGCCAGGGTCAGTAGCCATTCATCGCCCGAGCGGCGCAACTGCTCCAGCCGGGCATTGGCCAGCAGGCCGATGTCGCTGTCGTGCAGGCGCTCCAGCAGGCCGTCCTGCACCACGCGGTTCTCGACGATGTGGCCGAGCACCTGGGCGTGCACGCTGGCAGCCGAGAAATGAATCTGCCCGGTGCCGCTGCCGTCCCACACGTGCATGTCGGTGTACGGCGCGGCGCGGCGCTTGGCGATGCCTTCCCAGGCGCCCAGGCGCTCGAGGATGCGCTGGCTGGCGGCCGACAGGGCACTGACCCGCGGCTCGAACGGCGCCTGTTCATCGAACGGCTTGACCGACAGCGGCCCGCCGTCGAGCAGGAGAATTTCCAGGCCGCTGTGGCGCAATGCCAGGGCCAGGGCGCTGCCGACCATACCGGCACCGACAATCAACACATCTGCGCGCATTTCCATGCCTTACGCCAGCCTCGCTTGCGGCTTGAGCCGCACGTATAGGGTTTTATCGACCCGCGCCACCAGCTCGCCGGCAGCGTCGCGGATATCGACCTGCAAACGGGGCAGGTACTTCTTGCCGCTGGCGGTCTGCTGGCGGATCTCGTCCAGCAGCGCGTCATCGACGTGGAATTCGGCATACACCGGGCCCTTGCCCGGGGCGATGAAATCGATGCTGGCGGCCTTGTCCCAGACGATGTACTCGCGGCCCAGCTGCTCGATCAGCAACAGCATGTAGAACGGGTCGACCATCGAGTACAGGCTGCCGCCGAACTGGGTGCCGACGTAGTTGCGGTTCCAGCGCGTGAGCTTCATGCACACCTTGACGCTGCGCATGTCCGGGCTGATGTGCTGGATGCGGATACCGGCGCCGAGGTAGGGCGGGTAGAGGTTCAGCAGCCAGCGCAACATGCGCGCCCGGCGCGCCAGCTTGCGCGGGTTGCTCATGCCTGGCCTCGCGGATCGGGGCGGGTGCCCAGGCCCATGGCCTGGCGGGCGAACCAGCTTTTTGCCGGGGGCAGCAGGTCGAGCCCGAGCAGGCCGATGTTGCGCCCGGCGGCCAGCAACGGCTGGTTGCTGCCGAACAGGCGGGTGACCTGATCGGAGAAGCCGATGGTCATGGCCTGGTCGAGGCGCTGGCGCTGGTGGTAGGCCTGCAAGGTTGCCAGGTCGCCCGGCTGCTGCGGGCCGGCCAGCAGCGCATCGGCCAGCGACTGCACATCACGCAGCGACAGGTTGAAGCCCTGCCCGGCAATCGGGTGCAGGCTGTGCGCGGCATTGCCGAGCACCACCAGGTGCGGGCGCACCTGCTCCTGCGCCTCGACCAGCGCCAGCGGATAGAGATGCCGGGCACCCACCTGGCGCAGCGCGCCAAGGCGGTAGCCGAAGGCATCCTGCAGCTCGCGCAGGAAGCTGCGTTCGTCGATTTCCGCCAGGCGCTTGGCGTCCATCCCCTGCCGGGTCCAGATCAGCGCACAGCGGTTTTCCGGCAGCGGCAGCAGGGCCATCGGGCCTTGCTCGGTGAAGCGTTCGAAGGCTTGGCCGCGGTGGGCTTCGCCCGGGGTGATGTTGGCGATCAGCGCGCTCTGCTCGTAGGGCGTGCGGCGCACGTGGATGCCCAGTTGCTCGCGCAGGCCAGAGCGACCGCCATCGGCCAGCACCGCCAAGTCGCATTCGAGCAGGGTGTCGTCCCCCAGCTGCAAGCGGTAGCCACCGTCGATGGCCTGCATCGCCCTGACTTCGGCCGGGCAACGCCAGCTCACCACTTCGCGGTCCAGGCCTTGCCACAGGCACTGGCCGAGCCAGGCATTCTCGACCACATAGCCGAGCGCGGGCACGCCCTCTTCCTGGGCATCCAGCCGCGTGGCGCCAAAGCGGCCACGGTCGGACACATGAATCTGCTGGATCGGCTCGGCCCGTGGGCTGATGGCCTGCCACAGGCCAAGCTGCTGGTAGATCTGCCGGGTGCCGAACGACAGCGCTGAGGAACGCGCGTCGTAGCTCGGCTGGAAGCTGTCGCCGGGCGCAAAGGGCTCGATCAGCACGATCTTCCAGCCCCGCGCCTTGGCCCCTGCCTGCAGCGCCAGGGCCAGGCTCGCGCCCACCAGGCCGCCGCCAATGATCGCCAGGTTGACCCGACTCATGCCGCGTCCTTGCGCGCAGCCTGCATCAGCGCCTCGATCCCGGCGACCGTGCTGGGCACGCCCGATGTCAGAATTTCACAACCTTGCCTGGTGACCACCACGTCGTCCTCGATCCTGATGCCGATGCCGCGCCATTTCTTCGCGACATTCGGGTTGTCGGCGGCAATGTAGATGCCTGGCTCGACGGTCAATGCCATGCCCGGTTCCAGCACGCGCCACTGGCCGCCGACCTTGTATTCGCCGACATCGTGCACGTCCATGCCCAGCCAGTGCCCGGCACGGTGCATGTAGAAGGCCCGGTAGGCCTCGTTGTCGATCAGTGCCTGCACCTCGCCCTTGAGCAGCCCCAGTTCCACCAGGCCGGCGGTGATGACCCGCACGGTCGCCTCGTGGGCGTGGTTCCAGTGCTTGCCCGGTGCGATCTCGGCGAAGGCGGCGTGCTGGGCCTTGAGCACCAGCTCGTAGATGGCCTTCTGCTCTGGCGAAAAACGCCCGCTGACCGGGAAGGTGCGGGTGATGTCGCTGGCATAGCAGTCGATCTCGCAGCCGGCATCGATCAGCACCAGGTCGCCATCCTTGAGCGGGGCGTCGTTTTCCTGGTAATGCAGGATGCAGCCATTGCGCCCGGCGGCCACGATGGAGCCATAGGCCGGCATCTTCGCCCCGCCCTTGCGGAACTCGTAGTCCAGCTCGGCTTCCAGGCTGTACTCGTGCAGCCCGGCTCGGCATGCCTGCATGGCCCGCACATGGGCCCGCGCGGAAATCGCTGCAGCAGCGCGCATCACCTTCACTTCCGCCGCCGATTTATACAGGCGCATGTCGTGCAGCAGGTGATCCAGCGCAACGAACTCGTTCGGCGGCTGGGCGCCGAGGCGGGCCTTGGAGCGGATCACGTTGATCCAGTCCATCAGCCGGCGATCGAACTCGGCGTTGCTGCCCATGGCGCTGTAGACCCGCTCGCGGCCCTCGATCAGGCCGGGCAGGATTTCGTCGATGTCGGTGATCGGGAAGGCATCGTCCGCGCCAAAGTCATGGATCGCGCCTTCCTGCCCGGCGCGCAGGCCGTCCCATTGCTCGCGCTCGGGGTTGCGCTCGCGGCAGAACAGCACGTACTCGCCATGCTCGCGGCCCGGGATCAGCGCAATCACCGCCTCGGGCTCGGGGAAGCCGCTGAGGTACTGGAAATCGCTGTCCTGGCGGTACACGTGCTCGACATCGCGGTTGCGGATGGCGACCGCGGCAGCCGGCAGGATGGCAATGCTGTTAGGGACCATCTGCGCCATCAGCGCCTTGCGCCGACGGGCATACTCGGCCTTGGGTATGTGGCTCATGGGCAGAACTACCCCCGGTTGATCAGTGCAGCGATGGTTTTGGCGCAGGCGCGGCAGGTGCGGCCAGTTCCGTGTACAGCAGCAGCGGCGCGACGCGCAGGTACTCCATGACTTCCATGTAGTCGCTCTCGCCGTCTTCGGACTCTTCCAGCGCTTCCTGGACCTGGGAAATGGCCACCAGGTCCTGGAGCACTTCCTTGGCATCGGTGGACAGGTCCTTGCCGCCGGCGTTCAGCCCGAAGCCTGCGATGAAGCCCTGGCACCACTGGCCCAGCGCGGTGGCGCGCTCGGTGAGCGAGGTTTCGTCGCCCGGTAGCAGCAGGACGATGGCGATGTCTTCGCCGGTGAGCTCGGCCTTGACCATCTCCTGCAGGCCGATCAGGGCGGCGCGCACGGAGTCTTCGGGCTCGTTCTCCAGCACGCCGGCGGCGTCAGCCAGCCAGGCGTCGGCATCGAAGCCGGCGCCGGCGCAGCTACGGCCAATCAGCAGGCCATGCAGCTCGGCAGGGGAAACAGGGTGGCCGTTGCTCGAGAGCAGCGCGGCGAATGCGGTGTAGGGCGATTGGGTATTAGGCATGGTCGGCTAGGCGCCAGACGGCGCATTTGACTAGAATGAAGACCTTGTATCCTAGCATCGGCAGGCGCGCCAAGACCATCGGCACTGGCCGTCGCCGTACAGGGAGAGGCATCATCGCCGGGTGATTCAATGACGGAGCGAATCGAGTGCAACCCACGCAAGAGAACGACCTGCAAGCGCTGATGAGCCGGTTCGAGTTGCTGATCGCACGTGTCGAGCAACTAAAACGGCAAAATGCACTCCTAGTAGCTCAGGAAAAATCCTGGCGCGAGGAACGCGCCCACCTCATCGAAAAGAACGAAATCGCCAAGCGCAAGGTCGAGTCGATGATTTTACGCCTGAAGGCCCTGGAGCAAGACTCATGAGTTCAAGCAATAGCGTCACCGTGCAGATCCTCGACAAGGAATACTCGATCATCTGTCCACCGGAAGAGCGCAACAACCTGGTCAGCGCCGCACGCTATCTGGACGGCAAGATGCGCGAGATCCGCAGCAGCGGCAAGGTGATCGGCGCCGACCGCATCGCCGTGATGGCCGCGCTGAACATCACCCACGAGATGCTGCACCGCCAGGAAGATCGCAACGATGCGCCGGTGGGCAGCACCAACCGCGAACAGGTCCGCGACCTGCTCGATCGCGTCGACAAGGCTTTGTCCGACGATGCGGATACCAAAATCGGCTGAGATTGGTATACTGGCGCGACTCCCTGGGGGATGCGCCAGTCGGTTATGTCCCTGAGCCGATACGCACAACCACGGGGGTTGCACGCTGGGGCCGGTGTGCATGTCCGCCCGACGGAAAGCCTTAACGCCCCCTGCAATCTCCACCTTGAACTTTCGGGTTCAAGGGCTACACCGATAGCGGTCTTATCGGGGAGCCTGATTCCTTTGCCTGCAGGCTCTGCAGGCAATCCGACACCTGGGACAGCCAGTGCCATGACCGAAACTGCGCCGCTCACCCGCCCCCAGCTTCGTCGTCTGCTTCGCAATGCCCGCCGCGCCCTCACGCCTGCCCAACAGCAGCAGGCTGCCGCGGGCCTGTATCGCCAGCTGGCCCAGCACCCGCTGTTCCGCCGCGCCCGCCACATCGCCCTGTACTTGCCCAACGACGGTGAAATCGACCCGCAATGGCTGCTGCGCGAAGCCCAGCGCCGGGGCAAGCGCACCTACCTGCCGGTGCTGCATGCCTGGCCGCGCACACGCATGGTGTTCCAGCGCTTCGAACAGGGCGAAAAGCTCAAGCGCAACCGCTTTCGCATCCCCGAACCTGTCACTGACCGCAAGCGCCAGCGCCCGGTCTGGTCACTGGACCTGATCCTGCTGCCGTTGGTCGGCTTCGATGAAGTGGGTGGGCGGCTGGGCATGGGCGGTGGATTCTACGACCGCAGCCTGGCTTACCAGGCGCGCCGCAAGGCGTGGAAGAAACCGTTGCTGCTGGGGCTGGCGCATGAATGCCAGAAGGTCGAACGGCTGGCTCAGGCCAGTTGGGATGTACCATTGCAGGGCACGGTCTCGGACCGTGGCTGGTACCTGGCGCCAAACTGAGCGGCGCCCGCGGGGGCTAGCGTTTGGCTTGGGCCTGGCCGGCGTCGACTGGCGCCTGGTAGGCAGTGTCGAGCTTGCGCTCCCAGATGCCTTGGGCATAACCGGTGGTGACCACACCCAGACCAAAAATGAAGACCAGGATCCACAGCAGATCCGGTTTGCGTTGGTTCATCGAATAATGCCCCCCTAGGCACTGTTCAGGCTCGGCGACCTTCTTGGTGTCGCCGGAGCGTCTAGCTTTAAAATCGGCGCATTCTCCGACAACCTGAGTCGACACGCAAACGTTGACGCCAACCGGCTGTCGGTTTCGTGCAACAGGTTATTTCAAACCTTTTCAGGAGCAGCATCCATGGCCTATTGGCTGATGAAATCCGAGCCCGACGAACTGTCGATCGAGGGGCTGGGCCGCCTGGGCGAAGCGCGCTGGGATGGCGTGCGCAACTACCAGGCACGTAATTTCCTACGGGCCATGAGCGTAGGCGACGAGTTCTTTTTCTACCACTCCAGTTGTCCACAACCTGGCATTGCCGGTATTGCCCGCATCACCACGGCGGCTTACCCCGACCCAACCGCGCTGGACCCGGAAAGCCACTACCACGACACCAAGGCCAGCGCCGAGAAAAACCCCTGGAGCGCGGTGGACGTGGCGCACGTGAAGACGTTCAAGCAGGTGCTGGGGCTGGGGCTGCTCAAGCAGCAGAGTGCGTTGGCGGAACTGCCGCTGGTGCAGAAAGGCACGCGCTTGTCGGTGATGCCGGTGACTGAAGAGCAGTGGGCGGCGATCATTGCGCTAAGCAAATGAGTCGGCCGCGCCCACCGGGGTAATTGTTGCGCTTTGGGCTACTGCACAATCAGGTTATTGAACAGCAAATCCTCGACGATCGGCTTGCCCTCCTCCGACTCCAGCACCTGCTGCACCTGCTTCAACGCTTCCTGGCGCAGCTTTTCCTTGGCATCGACGTTGCTCAGGTTATCCACACTCTGCTGGGCAAACAGCGCCACCAGCTGGTTGCGGATCAGCGGCTCGTGGTGTTTCACCGCCGCCGCTGCGGCATCGCCGGTCACGCGCAAGGCCACATCGGCCTTGTACACGCGCAGCTTGGGGCCGCCATCGAGGGCGTAGTTGCCGACGAAGGGCGGGCTCAGGCTGATGTAGGAAACCTTGGGGGCTCCCTCGCTGGCTTCTTCGGCCATGGCCGCCGCTGGCAGCATCAGGGCCAGCACCATCAAGATCCACGCTTTCACGAATTTGCTCCTCAACACGATTGGCGCCAGCTTACCCAGCACACCACTGAAACCCAAGCCCAGGCTTATGCCGGCCCATCAGGGCCGGGCATGCTCGTTGACCGGGCAGGCGGCCCTCCTACACTTATCGGCCACTACCCGCAAAGGAATAGGCCGATGAAAGCTGTGCTGTGCAAAACCCTGGGCCCGGCCCGCGACCTGGTACTGGAAGAGGTGGCCAGCCCGGCGCCGAAGAAGAACGAGATCCTGCTCGATGTGCAGGCAGCCGGGGTCAACTTCCCCGACACCTTGATCATCGAAGGCAAATACCAGTTCCAGCCACCGCTGCCGTTTTCCCCAGGTGGCGAGGCTGCCGGGGTCATCGCTGCGGTCGGAGAAAAGGCCGGCGCGTTCAAAGTCGGTGACCGGGTAATGGCCCTGACCGGTTGGGGGGCGTTTGCCGAACAGGTGGCGGTGCCGCACTACAACGTGCTGCCAATCCCCCAGAGCATGGATTTCACTACCGCCGCCGCGTTCGGCATGACCTACGGCACCTCGATGCACGCACTCAAGCAGCGCGGCCAGCTGCAGCCCGGTGAAACCCTGCTGGTGCTGGGTGCGTCCGGCGGTGTTGGCCTGGCGGCGGTGGAAATCGGCAAGGCCATGGGCGCCAAGGTGATCGCTGCCGCCAGCAGCGCAGAAAAGCTTGCCGTGGCCAAGGCCGCAGGCGCCGATGAACTGATCGACTACAGCCAGGCCAGCCTCAAGGACGAAATCAAGCGCCTGACCGGCGGCCAGGGTGTGGACGTGATCTACGACCCGGTGGGTGGCGAGCTGTTCGACCAGGCCGTGCGCGGGCTGGCCTGGAATGGGCGGTTGCTGGTGGTGGGGTTCGCCAGCGGGACGATCCCGCAGATGGCGGCAAACCTGGTGCTGCTCAAGGGCGCTGCGTTGCTCGGGGTGTTCTGGGGCGCCTTTGCCCAACGCCAGCCGCAGGATAACGCGGACAACTTCAAGCAGCTGTTCGCCTGGCATGCCGAGGGCAAGCTCAAGCCGCTGGTGTCGAAGACTTATCCACTGGCTGAGGCGGGGGCGGCGATCGAACAGCTGGGGCAGCGCAAGGCTGTGGGTAAGTTGGTGGTGCGGGCCAGGTAAGGCTACTGGCCGAGGGTTTCAGGCAGGCCCTATCGCCGGCAAGCCGGCCCCCACAGGGCCGGCGATGGGGCTGCCACAGGCTGAGTCAAACCTCGCGCAAGTTATGGCAACGCCGAAACCGCGCTTCGAGGTTGCGGTCCGGCATCTGGTGCGTGCGCAAGGCGTTCAGCGTCTGCTCGACGTAATCACGCGTGGTGCCATAGCGCCCCTTGGCACTGGCCAGGATCTGGCTGAGCAAGGTATCCGGCAGGTTGCCGGCATAGCATGGCAAATGCCGCTCCAGCACGAAGCCCAGGGCCTGCACGCGGCTGCCATCATCCAGACGACAGCTGAGCCAATGCGGCCGATAGGCCGGGTACGGCATCTCCCGCTGCCACAGCGCCATCAGCGAGTCGTCAAGGTTGCTTTCATCGAGGCGGTAGGCAAACCCGCTGCAGGAGCCGCCACGGTCCAGCCCGAACACCAGCCCTGGTGTTTCCGGCGTGCCGCGGTGTTCGTGCGACCACAAGTAAAGCCCACGGTGATAACCATGCACCCGCGCCCGCTGACGCTCCACCGAATTGCATTCCGGGCGCCAGATGAGCGACCCATAGGCAAACAGCCACACGGGGCCGCCCTGATGCCGCGACATGGTCGACTGCATGGAAGTGAACAGTTGCTCGTGAGTCAGTTGTTGGCCGAAGTCGAGCGTGGGAGGGTATGAAACTTTCCAGGATGAACTTTCAAGTGCCGACATAAGCTGCCGCCATTATTCCCTGTGAACTACCTATGATGCGAGAACCGCCGCGTGGCGGGGCTTGCGCCGTCACTGCGGGGTACATGCAATTACCATAGGATACAAACACGCCAGCACTCAAGCCCTGCGGGCAATGTTTCACGCAGACTTCCGACGATTGGAACGCAGTGTTGCAAGTTACGCGATAGTTATTGGCCAAGGCGGTAACAATTACCGCCTTATACCCACTAAGCAGAACTTAGGTTATTAACCGCGTGGCGCGTAGGCAAACACATCGGCGCGCATGCGGTGCGCATCCATGCCTGCTTCCACCAGCGCATCGAGGGTGGCGTAGACCATGTTCGGCGAGCCACTGGCATAGACATGAACGGCATTGAGGTCTTCGACGTCCTCGCACACCGCCTCGTGCAACAGCCCGCAACGGCCTTCCCAGCCACACAGGTCGCTGACCACCTTGTGCAGGAACAGGTTCGGCAGGCGCTGCCACTGGTCCCAGTGCTCGATGGTGTAGAAGTCCTCGGGGCGGCGCACGCCCCAGTACAGGTGCACCGGGTGCTTGAAGCCCTGGGCGCGGCAGTGCTCGACCAGGCTGTGCATCTGCCCCATGCCCGTGCCGGCGGCGATCAACACCAGCGGCCCATCGGGCAATTCGGCCAGGTGCGCGTCACCGAACGGCATTTCGATGCGGGCCATGCCGTTGCGCTGCAACTGCGCGAGCAGTTGCTGGGCACTGTCTTCACGACCCAGCACGTGCAGCTCCAGGTCTCGCCCGCCATGGGGCGCCGAGGCCAGGGAGAAGGCGGCCGGCTTGCCGCCCTCGCGCTCGATCATCAGGTACTGCCCGGCATGGTAGCGCGGCGGTTTGCCGGCAGGCGCGCGCAAGCGCACGCGCCAGACATCGCCACCGACCTCGACGCACTCGGTCACCGTGCAAGCGAGCTTGCGCACCGGCAGCTCGCCCAGGGCCAGCACACCATCCCAGAGCAAGACGCAGTCCTCCAGCGGTTCGGCAATACAGGTAAACAGCTCGCCATGATCGCGCACTTCACCGTCCTGACGAACCCGGCCTTCGACCAACAACGCGGCGCAGACATGGCAGTTGCCATTGCGACAGCTGCTCGGGCATTCATAGCCCAGCCGCCGCGCACCTTCCAGGATCCGTTCCCCGGGTT
>NZ_DJTF01000097.1:10386-49842 GCF_002438125.1 Pseudomonas sp. UBA6315 | reverse complement strand
CGCTCGGCCTCCTGAAGTCGCAATCTGTGGCGCCTGGACTTGCGCGCATGAAAAGCAAAAGCAGAGCAAAAGCAGAGCAAGAGCAAGAGCAAGAGCAAGAGCAGCAGAGCAAAAGCGAAGCAAGCGTTAAAGCCAAAGCTAAAAAGGGGGTGGGGCGGTAGAATCTGTTCAATTGCGAAATGATGACTTGAGGTAACCGTGGAATTGCAGCAGGGCTTCGTCCTGACCCGCCACTGGCACGACACGCCCGAAGGCACCTGCGTGGAGTTCTGGCTGGCCACCGACCAAGGCCCGCAACGCGTGCGCCTGGCCCCCCAGGAGTCCGTCGCCTTCCTGCCCCAGGCCCAGGCCGAGCACGCCCGCCTGCTGCTCGCCAACGAGCCCGGCAGCCAGCTCAAGCCCCTGCGCCTGCGCGACTTCGACCAGCGCCCCATGCTCGGCCTCTACACCCGCCAGCACCGCCAGCTCATGCAACTCGAACAACGCCTGCGCAACGCCGGCATCGACGTCTTCGAAGCCGACATCCGCCCCCCCGAACGCTACCTCATGGAGCGTTTCATCACCGCCGCCGTGCAGTTCACCGGCAAACCCGACGCCCACGGCGTGCTCTGCGATGCCCAGCTCAAACCCGCCAGCCACTACCGACCACCCCTGCGCCTGGTGTCGCTGGACATCGAAACCAGCGAACGCGGCGAGCTCTACAGCATCGCCCTGGAAGGCTGCGGGCAACGCCAGGTATACATGCTCGGCCCGGCCAACGGCGCCGTCGACAGCCTCGACTTCGGCCTGCACTACTGCGCCGACCGCGCAGCCCTTCTGACCTGCCTCAACCAATGGCTCGCCCAGCACGACCCCGACGCGATCATCGGCTGGAACCTCGTGCAGTTCGACCTGCGCCTGCTCCATGAACACGCCCGGCAACTGCAGGTGCCCCTGGCCCTGGGCCGCGGCGGCGAGCCCATGACCCTGCGCACCCACGCCAATGGCGGCCATGTGTTCGCCGATGCGCCCGGGCGCTTGCTGATCGACGGCATCGAAGCGCTGCGCTCGGCCACCTGGAGCTTCCCCTCGTTCAGCCTCGAAAGCGTCGCCCAGACCCTGCTCGGCGAAGGCAAGGCCATCGACACGCCCTACCAGCGCATGGACGAGATCAACCGCATGTTCGCCGAGGACAAGCCCGCCCTGGCACGCTACAACCTCAAGGACTGCGAACTGGTCACACGCATCTTCGCCCACACCCGGCTGCTGGAATTTCTGCTCGAACGCGCCGCCGTCACCGGCCTGGCCGTGGACCGCAGCGGCGGTTCGGTGGCAGCGTTCTGCCACCTGTACATCCCGCACATGCACCGCATGGGCTTCGTTGCCCCCAACCTGGGCAGCCGCCCCGACGAAGCCAGCCCCGGCGGTTTCGTCATGGACTCGCGCCCCGGCTTGTACGACTCGGTGCTGGTGCTGGACTACAAGAGCCTGTACCCATCGATCATCCGCACCTTCCTGATCGACCCGGTGGGCCTGGTCGAAGGCCTGCGCCAGCCGGATGACGAACACTCGGTCGAAGGCTTCAGGGGCGGGCGCTTCTCGCGCACCCAGCATTGCCTGCCGGCCATCGTCGAGCGCGTGTGGCAGGGCCGCGAGGCGGCCAAGCGTGATGGCAACGCGGCCTTGTCGCAGGCGCTGAAAATCATCATGAACGCCTTCTACGGCGTGCTTGGCTCCAGTGGCTGCCGCTTCTTCGACCCGCGCCTGGCGTCGTCGATCACCCTGCGCGGGCACCAGATCATGCGCCAGACCCGGGCGCTGATCGAAGCGCGCGGCTTCGATGTGATCTACGGCGATACCGACTCCACTTTCGTCTGGCTCAAAGGCGCCCATGACGAGGAGGCCGCCGCACGCATCGGCCGCGCGCTGGTGGCCGAGGTCAACCAGTGGTGGCGTCAGCACCTGCACGACAGCATGGGCCTGCAAAGCGCGCTGGAGTTGCAGTACGAAGTGCATTACCGGCGCTTTCTGATGCCGACCATCCGCGGCACCGAAGAGGGCAGCAAGAAACGCTACGCCGGCCTGGTGCAACGGGCCGATGGCAGCCAGGAGATGGTCTACAAAGGCCTGGAATCGGTGCGCACCGACTGGTCGCCGCTGGCCCGCCAGTTCCAGCAGGAGCTGTATGGCCGGGTGTTCCGTGGCGAGCCCTACCGCGATTATCTGCGCGAGTTCGTGCGCCGCACCCTGGCCGGCGAGCAGGACGAGCTGCTGGTGTACCGCAAGCGCCTGCGCCGGCCACTGGCCGACTACCAGCGCAATGTGCCGCCGCACGTGCGCGCCGCGCGCCTGGCCGATGACTACAACCAGCGCCTGGGCCGCCCGCTGCAGTACCAGCGCGGCGGCTGGATCAGCTACCTGATGACCACGGCCGGCCCGCAGCCGCTGGAGAACCTGCAGGCGCAGATCGACTACCAGCACTACCTGAGCCGCCAGCTGCAGCCGGTGGCCGATGCGATTCTGCCCTTCGTCAACGATGACTTCAGCCGCCTTACCGACCGCCAGCTGCTGCTGTTTTGAGCGGGGGCTAGATAGCTAGCCTCTGGCGTTGCCTTGCATTGCCTAGCCTCGTGCCGACCCGCACACAGGAGCTAGCCATGCAAGACACCGATACCCTCGCCGTCGCGCAAACCTATCAGGACCAGTTGATCGCCAAGCGCCTGCCGAGCTGGATGGCCCAGCTCGACGAGGCCGAACACGCGCTGCTGGCCGATGCCTTGCGCCACCTCCTGGCCTGCCGCGAAACGCTTGCGGCAGGCTTTGCACAGGTGCGCCACCTCGACGATTTCTGCAGGCCCTTGTTGCAGCAGGCGCTCGACCGCCTGGGTAGCTACCGGGTCGAAGCCTTGCAGTTTCGCCGCTGGTACACCTTCACTTCCAACAGCGTCAGCTACCTGGCAGGGCGTCTGCCGGTGCAAGACAGCGACACCTACGAGCAGCCCTTGCTGGAGGCCGCGCTCTACAACTTCAGCGAAGACGAATGCACCGAGCAACCCCGGCAGAACGCCGTGCTCGACACCCAGGGCGGCCAGCAAAGCCTCACCGCGCGGGCCTTCGCCAGCCTGTGCCGCGAGCTGGACCTGGGGCAACGCTATCAGCAGCACCTGGACGCCACCTTGCTTGCGCCGGGCGTCAAGGCGGCGCTGGTTGCGTTGCAGCGCTACAGCATGCTGGCCGACGCCGTGCAGGCCAAGGCCGAAGGGGTGCTGAGCGAGGCCGAGCTGCACCTGGTGGCAGGCCTGTGCCGCGACGGCCGGCCGGGCTGGCTTGAAGGCGACCCGGTGCAGGCGCGGCAACTGCAGCTGTTCGGCTGCCCGTTGCAGCGCATCGTGGTGCTGCAGGCGATCGACACCGGCGTGTTCTACAACGGCATCAAGCGCGTGCTGGTGTATGTCCCGGGCGACCCGCAAGGCCCCTGGAGTGCGCGCGATGATCTGGACAGCTACGTGCGCCGCGTGCTCGGCATGCGCCTGCGCGACCCGCACTACCGGCGTTTCTTCAGCCGCTTCGTGCACAGGCGTGACGCCCAGCAAGTGTTTTCGGCGATCAGCGAGCGGCTCGATGACGTCACCGACTGGGCCACCCGCGACCTCGATGAACGCACCACCCTCTACCCGCTGCCACTGTTCGAGCACCTGGCCGACGCCTGGGTCGCACAGATCAAGGACGACTGCGCGATGATCGCCCCGCCCGTGGCGCAGCTGGACCGCCAGGCCCAGGCGCAACACGACAAGCGCCTGCAGGCCGAGGGCTGGACCGTGCTTGGCATCGCAGGCTTGTACGTGCCTGCGGTGGGCGCCGTGCTGGCGGCGGTGATGGCCTATGAGCTGCTGGAAGAAACCTACCAGGCGATCGCCGACTGGCATGACGACGCCCGCGATGCAGCGCTGGAGCACTTGCTTGTGGTCGGCAAAAGCCTGGCCTTGATCGGCGCGACCGCAGGCACCGTCACCCTGGCTCGGCGCGCCTGGAGCCCGGTGGACAACCTGGTCACGGCGCAGCTGGAGGACGGCAGCGAGAAGCTCTGGAACGGTGACCTGCAGCCCTACCGCAGCGAAGGCCCAGCCGCCGACGCAACGTGGGACGAGCAGGGCATCTGCCGGCAGGGCGAGCAGTGCTGGGTGCAGATGCAAGGTGACTGGTACCGGGTTCGCCAGGCCGCCGACGACCAGCCCTGGCAACTGGACACCTACCGCGGGCACGCGCCGCAGCTGCGCGACAACGGCGCAGGGGCGTGGCGGCTATGGCACGAGCAGCCCGCGCAGTGGGACGACCTGCACACGATGTTCCGCCGCCTGGGCAGGCCCTACAGCGACCTGGATGACGCGCAGATCGATCAGGTCATGGCCATCCATGGCCTGCAGGCCGATCATCTGCGGGCGTGGCATGTGTATGGCCAGCGCGCCGAAGCGGGCGTTGCCGACACCGTCAGCCGCGTGTTGCTGGCCAGCCGCATCCACACCTTGGGCGAGCAATTGCGCACCGGCCAGGCTGTTGCCGACACGGCGCTGCTGGCACAAGCCCGAGCCCTGGACGGGGCGGCCGGGGAAGATGACCAAGCGCTTGCCGAGGTGGTCTGGGCGCAGCGGCGCACGCTGCTGCAGCAACGCTATGACGAGCAGTTGCCGGGCAGCGAGGCGAGCCGCCTGTTGCGCCGGGACTTCGCCAGCCTGCACCAACTGGCCGCCGACCAAGTGCTGCGCGCGGCCAGCGAAGACGAGCGTGAAGCTTTGCTCAAGAGCCAACAGGTGCCGCTGCTCATGGCCCAGGCGGCCAGGGCCCAAGTCATGGGCATCCGCCTGGCGCGGGTGTACGAGGCGCTGGCGTTCGATACGCCGCAGAACCTCGACCTGGCGCGGGTGGTGCTGCACCTGCTCGCCCGCTTGCCTGGCGCCGCCGGCGGGCCGGGCTGGCGGCTGTTCGACGCCGATGCCGGTCAGCCGTTGCTGGCCACCGAAGGCGGTGGCGGGGTGTTCGACCTTATCCATCGGCACGGCGTGTTCAGCCTGCGTGGCGTTGGTGAAGCGGGGGATCTGTTCGGCGTGCTGGCCCAGGCCTACACCCCCGAGCAGCGTGCGCGCACCGACCTGGGCGAGCCTTTTGCCGAGGCCCTGCGGGCGCACCTGTGGGCGCAGGCCACCGGCATGCGCGACAGCGTCGAGGGCTGGCTGGGCCTGAATCGCCCCAACCGCTCGTTCCTCGCGCCCCAGCGCTTCGACGATGGCAGGGTCGGCTACCCGCTGAGCGGCGGGCGCTTCTGGGCCGCCCTGCGCGGGCGCGCGCCAAGGGCGCTGCAGGCCCGGCTGCGCGATCTTTACCCGGCGTTCAGCGACGAGCAGTTGGGCCGCTGGCTGGAGCGGGACGATGCGCCGGCGCGCCTGGAGGCCCTGGAGCAGCAGTACAGCGAGTTGCACAATCAGTTGAACCAATGGGTGCGCAATGCCTTCCCCTCGTTCGAGCTGCTGGCCCGCCGCCAACTGCGCAAGGAACTGCTCGACTGCTGGCGCTGGCTGTTGCCGGATGCGGGCGGCGAGGCGGGGGAGCCCTTGCCGTGCATCCTCAGCCATGTGGGTGGGCGCATCCAGCATCTGCCCAGCCTGCCCGAATCGGTCAGCTTCCCGCATGTCTCGATCATCGCGCTGCGGGCCATGCGCCTGGAAACGCTCCCGGATGAGTTCCTGCGTGCCTTCCCCAACCTGCGCAACCTGGAAATCACCCATTGCCGGCTGCGGCGCCTGCCTTTGAGCCAAGCGCTGGCCCAGCAACTGGAGGTGCTCGACCTTTCCGATAACCAGATCGTCCTCGACGAAGGGCAAGCCCTGGTGCTGGCCGGCTGCAGCTCGCTGGTCTATCTCAACCTGTCTGCCAACCCACTGGGCAGAGCCTTCTCGATCTACGGCATGCCCAGGCTCAATGCCCTGTACCTGCAAGGGGCCAGGCTCGAACGCTTTCCTTATGGGGTAATGGACAGCGCCGAGCTGCTCACCCTCGACCTGAGCGACAACTACCTGGACGAGCTGCCCGAGCGCTTTCATGACTCGCTGCTGTGGCGCGTCGGGCGGGTGAGCCTGGGGGGCAATCTGTTCGCCGCCGCCCCAGACACACTGACCACCTGGCACTGGCTGGAAGAAAGCCGCGTGCCGTATCGCCTGCGCTGGCTGGATGTCGCGCCGGACGGCAAGCGCGACACCCTGGCGGCGCTGTGGACGCAACTGGAAGGCGAGCAGGGCGCGGCGGACTTTTTCACCACCTTGGCGGCGCTCACATCGTCGGGCAATTTCAAGTCCTACCCGCTGGCCAGGCACTTCGCCGCCCGCCTGCTCGACATGTTCGAGGCGATGGTCGCGGACGATGCGCTCAAGCGCGAGCTGTTGCAGAACGCGGCCGTGACCGATTGCCAGGACAACGCCACCGTTCGCTTCACCGACCTTGAGGTGCGCGTGCAGGTCTGGCGGGCACGCCATGGCGAGCTGGCGCAGCAGCCGGAACGCGCGCTGCTGCGCCTGGGTGGGCGCTTGTGGCGCATGCATGTGCTCGACCAGGTGGCGGCCGAGCATGCGCTCAGGGCGGGGGCGAGCAGTGAGTCGATCGAGTTTGCGCTGGCCTATCGCATCGCCTTGCGGGCGCGGCTCGACCTGCCGATCCGCCAGGATGACATGCTCTACGCCGGCATCCCTGCGCTTGGCGTGCGTGACGTGCGCCGTGCCGAGCGAATTGTGGTCGCGGCGCAGTCCAGCGAAAGCCTGGCGCAATTTCTGGCGCGCCAGCCGTTCTGGAAGGATTACCTGAGCGCCCATTTCGCCTCGCGCCTGAAGGTGCCTCAGGTGTTCCACGACGAATTGGAGCGGCTGATGGCGCTGGGTGACCGGGAGGCTGAAATTGCCCAGTTGCACATCCGCAACCAGCAACGCGAACACCAGGTGATGCTGCAGCTGACCCGAGAGGCCCTGGGCCGGGTGCGCACCGTGACGTTGAGCGATGGCTGACCTCTGGCGGCTTTGAACTATGCTCTAACAGGGCTGTGATGTTTCCGGAGATGTCACGGCCCGTTCATGGTAATCGGAAGTTACTTTTGTGCCGCGCACGCCCCAGGCAACTGGTTTAGGCTCCTGCGTCGGATCTTTCTCCATGATCTGTAGTCTTTGGTTTATCGAGAGAATAAGGAGATACGCATGCTCGTCCGGTCACTGACCCTCGCCACCATGCTTGTCGTCGCTGGCCCCTTGTACGCCGCCGACAGTGATGCACCACTGGCCAAGGAGCTGGGCAAGGCCAGGCCGCTGGTGGTCATCGCCCCCAGCAGCGCCGACCCCACCCTGCGCGGCCTGAACGAAGCCCTCAAGGACCCGGCCACCCAGGCGGCCTTCAAGGAGCGCGGGCTGGTGATGTACAGCGTGGCCAACATGATGGGCAAGCGCGAGGACAAGAACCTCGAACAGCAGACCACCATGGCCCTGATCCGCGAGCTGAAACTCGGTGCCAGCAAGGGCACCAAGGTGATTCTGGTGGGCAAGGACGGCGAGCGGCACATGCTCAAGGATGACGACACCGGCGAGAAGATCGACCCGCAGGTGATCTTCAAGGCGGTCGATGAGTTGCCGGCGACCGAGAAGGCGATGGCCGCCCCGGAACCGGTGGCCGCCAGCAGCGAGCCGGCGCCCAAGGAGAGCAAGCCCGGCAAGCCTGCAAAACCTGCCAAACCCGCGGCGCCCCCCAAGCCGCTGGACGATTGATCCCCCTCTAGCGCGCCGCCAGTTCGACCTGTGCACACAGCCCGCCATGCGGGCGATTGCTCAAGGTCAGGCGGCCACCCATGGCCTGGGTGAGCTGCTGCGCAATCGCCAACCCCAGCCCGGTGCCACCGGTGCTGCGGTTGCGTGAGCTTTCCACGCGGTAGAAGGGCTTGAGCACTTCATCGAGCTCGTCGCCGGGTATCCCCGGGCCGTCGTCGAGCACCCGGATCACCGTGCAGCCGTGTTCACGGCTCACTTCCAGTTGCGCCTTGCCGGCGAACTTCAAGGCATTGTCCACCAGGTTGACCAACACCCGGCGCAGGGCGTGCGGGCGGGTTTCCAGCAGGCTGCCGGTGCTGCCATGGCGCTCGACCTGGGCGCCGCTGTCCTGGTAGTCGAACACCAGGCTGTCGAGGAAGGCGTCGAGGTTGATGCGGCAGGCAGGTTCGGTGTTGATGTCCATGCTGCGGGCGTAGGCCACGCCCTCGCGCACCAGGTGCTCCATGGCATCCAGGTCATGCCACAGCTTTTCTTTCTCGACCCCTTCATCCATCACCTCGACGCGCAGCTTCATGCGGGTGATCGGGGTTTGCAGGTCGTGGGAAATGGCGGCCAGCAGCTGCATGCGCTCCTTGAGGTAGGCGGCGATGCGCGCCTGCAGGGCATTGAAGGCAACCGCGGCATATTTCACCTCGCGCGGGCCGCTTTCATCCAGGCGGGCGCTGGGCTTGTCCGGGTCGAGGGTGTCCAGCGCCTGCACCAGGCGGGTCAGCGGGCCGGTGGCCAGGCGCACCGCCAGCCAGGTGCAGAACAGCAGCACGGCCAGCTGGATCAGCAGCACCAGCGGCAGCCAGCGCGCCACCGGCACCGGCGTTGGCGTTACATCGATGGTCAGCGGCGCGCCATCGTGAAGGCGCAGGTGCACCTGGAAATGCGCGGCGGGGCCCGGGATGTCCTGGAACGTCAGGGCATACTGGCCGCCCAGGGCCTTGGCGATCGATTCTGCGGCCTCCGGCGGGTCGCTGCTCGGCATCGGCTGGCCTGGCAGGCCGCCGTCCAGGCGGTAGCGGTAGCTGTGGCGCTCCAGGCGCGACAGCCAGGCGGGGCGTTCGGCGGCGGGCAGGCGTTCGAAGATGGCCAGCGAGGTGGTCACATCCTGTTCCAGGTGGCTGAGCATCATCGACTGGCTGCTGATGTAGCGCTCGTAGGCCTGCAGGCTGAAGGACAGCCCATAGGCCAGCACCAGCCCGGTGATGAAGATCAGCGCCAGGCGCGAGGCCAGGGTGCGAGGCCATTTCATGACGGCGACTCGAGCAACTGCACCGCCAGCGAGAACACGTAGCCTTCGCTGCGCACGGTCTTGATGCAGCTAGGCTCTCGGGCGTCGTCGCCCAGGCGCTGGCGCAGGCGGCTGACCAACAGGTCGATGGAACGGTCGAAGATGTCCGCCTCGCGGCCCTGGGTCAGGTTCAGCAGTTGCTCGCGGCTGAGCACCCGCTGCGGGTGGTCGAGAAACACCCGTAGCAGGCGGTACTCGGCGCCGCTCAGGGCCACCAGGGTCCCTTCGCTGTCGAGCAGGTGGCGGGCGGTGGTGTCCAGGCGCCATTGGCCGAAGGCCAAGAGGCGGCTGCTTTCGCTGATGGTCAGGTTGGGCGGCAGCATGCGCGTGCGGCGCAGCACGGCGTTGATGCGCGCCAGCAGCTCGCGGGCGGAGAAGGGTTTGGTCAGGTAGTCGTCGGCGCCCATTTCCAGGCCGATGATGCGGTCGGTCTCGTCGTTGCGCGCGGTCAGCATCAGCACCGGCGTGTTGCGGTGCTTGCCGGCGCGCAGCTCGCGGCACAGCAGCAGGCCGTCGTCGCCGGGCATCATGATGTCGAGCACCACCAGGTCGACGCTGTTGGCCTCGAGGAACGCGCGCATCTGCCGGCCGTCGGCGACGATGCTGGTGCGCAGGCCGTTCTTCTTCAGGTAGTTGCCGACCAGTTCGCGGATTTCGCGGTCGTCGTCGACGATCAGGATGTGATCGACATGTTCCATCGCAAGGGTCCTGTGCAAGGGCAATGGGGCGCAGTGTACCGAGCGTGTTCACGCTTGCCTGCCGGGGTTTGTATTGCAGTGTATCTGGCCTTGATACAGATACAGCAGGAAGCACTTCAACGGCACAGGCGACACATGGGCGATACCTGGCAGCGGTGAAATGACTCTCGACGGGGAACGACATCCCCCACCCGAAGAAGATGCCCAGGAGAAATGCCATGAACGTGAAAACCTTTGCCGGTGCCAGCCTGTTTGCCGTGCTCGCCTTCGCCGCCCTTGGCGCCCAGGCCGCCAGCCAGCCGATGAACACGGACGGCGCCATGCAGTACCACTACGGTGAGCACCTGGATATCAAGAAAGTGCTGTCGGTCAAGGATGATCAGAGCAACGCTTGCGGCCCGGTCAACACGCGCATGAACTACCTCGATTCCAAAGGCCAGCACGAAAGCCTGGAATACCGCAGCTACGCCACGGCCGGTTGCCATGACAATTGATCGGCGGTTGTTGAAGGCCGGCGGCGTGGCCCTGGCGCTGGTCGGCCTTGGCCTGGCCGGCCAGTTGCTGGCCCGCGACGACTACGGCCCCATGCCGTCGCTGGCCGGTGCCAGCCAGTGGCTGAACTCGCCCCCGCTGGACGCCCCCGCGCTCAAGGGCAAGGTGGTGCTGGTGGATTTCTGGACCTGGGACTGCATCAACTGCCAGCGCAGCCTGCCGCATGTGAACGACTGGGCCCGGCGCTACGGCGACCAGGGGCTGGTGGTGGTGGGCGTGCACACCCCGGAGTACGACTACGAGCACGATGTCGGGCAGCTCAAGCGCAAGGTGGCAAGCCTGGGCATCGGCTACCCGGTGGCGGTGGACAACGACTATCAGGTGTGGAATGCCTGGGGTAACCAGTTCTGGCCGGCGCATTATTTTGTCGATCGCCAGGGGCAGCTGCGGCATGTGCACTTTGGTGAAGGGGATTATGGCGGGCAGGAGAAGGTGATTCAGGCTTTGCTGGATGAGAAGGGATGATTGCCTGTACTGGCCCTATCGCCGGCAAGCCGGCTCCCACAGGTACCCCACAAACCTGAATATTGTGGATTACCTGTGGGAGCCGGCTTGCCGGCGATAGGGCCACTGCTTGCTCAAGTGAAACTGGCAAAATGCGCCTGCATCCGCCGCGCATCCGCCTGCCGTCCACTGAACAGCTCGAACGCCTTCACCGCCTGGAACACCGCCATATGGCTGCCATCCAGGGTCCGGCAACCCAACGCCCGCGCCGCTCGCAGCAATTCGGTCTGCAGCGGGAAATAGATGATCTCCGCCACCCACAGCCGCCCATGCAGCCACTCGACCGGCAGCGGCGTACCCGGCAACTTGGCCATGCCCACCGGGGTGGTGTTCACCAGCCCATCCGCCACCGCCAGCTCCGCCTCCAGGTCGCTGCCCAGCACCGCGCGGCCCACGCCGAAGCGCTGGTTGAGGTTGTCCACCAGCGCCTGCGCCCGCGCCGTGTCCACCTCGAACAGCAGCAGCCGCTCAACCCCTTCGCCAAGCAGCGCATGGGCCACCGCCGAACCCGCGCCGCCCGCGCCCAGCTGCACCACCTGGCGGCGCGGCACATCCGGCAGGCCGCGGCGCAGGCCTTCGGCAAAGCCCAGGCAATCGGTGTTGTGGCCGACCCGCTTGCCATCCTTGAGCACCACGGTATTCACCGCGCCGATCCCGCGCGCTTCGTCCGACAGCTCATCGAGCAGCGGCACGATCGCCTGCTTGAACGGGTAGGTAATGTTCAGCCCGGTGAAGCCGGTGCGCTGCGCGGCGTCGAGCAGCTGCGCCAGGGCGCTGTCGTCGAGCTGCAGCTGGTCGGCATCGATCAGCCGGTACAGGTAGCGCAGGGCCTGGGCATCGCCCTCGTGCTCATGTAGGGCAGGGGTGCGCGACAACTGGATGCCGCGGCCGATCAGCCCGGCCAGGATGGCGGGCTGGCTCATGCGGCACGCTCGCCCAGCAGTTCGGCGAAGTGGCTCAGGGCCATGCGGTAGCCCTGGCTGCCGAGGCCGCAGATCACGCCCACGGCGATCGACGAGACGAACGACAGGTGGCGGAAGGGTTCGCGCTTGTGCACGTTGGACAGGTGCACTTCGATGACCGGCAGTTCACAGGCCACCAGCGCATCGCGGATGGCCACCGAGGTGTGGGTCCAGGCGCCGGGGTTGATCAGGATGCCGGCGCAGCGCCCGCGCGCGGCGTGGATCCAGTCGATCAGCTCGCCTTCGTGGTTGGTCTGGCGAAACTCGATCTGCAGGCCCTGCGCCTGGGCCGTGTCGGCGCAGCCCTGGGCAAGGTCGGCGAGGGTTTCATGGCCGTACTGGGTCGGTTCGCGGCTGCCCAAGAGGTTCAGGTTGGGGCCGTTTAGCACAAGAATGAGGGGCTTCATGGCGCACATCGCTTTGTTGTTTTTGGATGCACCTATCTTTGTACCACCCGGTTAGTTTCGTCAATTGAGGCCAAAGGGGAAGTGGGCGATTATCGGCCCGCCGCCCTGGCGGATGACAAAATTGTAATTTCCCCGCCACCGCCCCGATAACCACGCCTCCCTAGAGTCCCCCGGCACCGCTTGCCGACGAGGACTCCTGACGTGCCCATCCCCCGCAAGATCGCCGTGCTCTGCCTGTTGCTCGCGGCCACCGCCAGCGCCCAGGCCGGGCAAGGCTTGAGCCTGCCCGACGCGCTCGCCGCCGCGTTCGCCAACAACCCCGAGCTGGCCGCCGCCGGCCGCGAGCGCGGCATCGCCGAGGGCGAGCGGCGCCAGGCCGGGCTGATCCCCAACCCGGAGCTGTCCTGGGAGGTCGAGGACACCCGCCGCGACACCAGCACCACCACGGTCACCCTCAGCCAGGCGCTGGAGCTCGGTGGCAAACGTGGCGCGCGCATTGCCGTGGCCAGCAGCGGCCAGGCCATCGCCGAGCTCGACCTGCAACGCCAGCGCAATGGTTTGCGCGCCGATGTGGTCCAGGCCTTCCACGCCGCCCTGCGCGCACAAACCGCAGTGGACCTGGCGCAACAGTCCCAGGCCCTGACCGGGCGCGGCCTGAAAGTCGCCCAGGGGCGCGTGAGCGCCGGCCAGGCCTCGCCCGTGGAGGCCACCCGAGCCCAGGTGCAGCTGGCCCAGGCGCAAGCCGAGCTGCGCCGTGCCGAAAGCCAGCGCACGGTGGCCTTCCAGGCCCTGGCGCGGTTGACCGGCAGCCCCCAGGCCAGCTTCGGGCACGTGCAGGCCGCCGGCCTGTCGCCCGGCGCCGCCCCCAGCGCCGAAGCCTTGCTCGCACACCTCGAACAGACCGCCGAATGGCGCCTGGCGGCCGCCCAGATCGAACGTGGCGACGCCTCGCTCGGCTCGGAAAAGGCCCAGCGCATCCCCAACCTGACCGTCAGCCTGGGCAGCCAGTACAGCCGCGAAGACCGCGAGCGGGTCAACGTGGTCGGCTTGTCCATGCCCCTGCCGCTGTTCGACCGCAACCAGGGCAACGTGCTGGCCGCCGCGCGCCGCGCCGACCAGGCGCGCGATCTGCGTAATGCGGTGGAGCTGCGCCTGCGCAGTGAAACCCGCAGCGCCGTCAGCCAATGGCGCGCGGCGCTGCAGGACGTAGAGGCCTACGACCGTACCATCCTGCCGTCGGCGCAGCAGGCGGTGGACACCGCCACCCGCGGTTTCGAAATGGGCAAGTTCGCCTTCCTCGACGTGCTCGATGCCCAGCGCACGTTGATCGATGCACGCGCCCTGTACCTGGACGCGCTGGCCGCGGCCACCGATGCCCGGGCGCAGGTCGAGCGCATCTATGGCGATGTCGCCAGCTTGAGCACTACAACGATCAGCAGGAGCAACCATGAATAACCCCCGCAAGCTCGCCCTCCTGGCGGCTGCCGTTGCCGTGCTCGGCTTCGGCGGCCTGGCCTGGACCGGCAACCTGGGCCAGGCCAAGCACGATGAGCACGCCGAAGACGGCCATGGGCATGGCCAGGCCAGCGCCGAGGCGCACGAGGACGAGGAGGGCAAGGTGCACCTGTCCGCCGCGCAGATCGAGGCGGCCGGCATCCAGCTGGTGGCCGCCGCCCCGGCGCCGATGAGCAGCGCCATCAGCTTCCCCGGCGAGATCCGTTTCGACGAAGACCACACCGCCCATGTGGTGCCACGGGTGCCCGGGGTGGTGGAGGCGGTGCAGGCCAACCTGGGCCAGGCGGTCAAGCGCGGCCAGGTGTTGGCGGTGATCGCCAGCCAGCAGATTTCCGACCTGCGCAGCGAGCAGCTGGCGGCCCAGCGCCGCCTGGAGCTGGCGCGCCTGACGTTCCAGCGCGAGCAGCAGTTGTGGCAGGAGCGCATCAGCGCCGAACAGGACTACCTGCAAGCCCGCCAGGCCCTGCAGGAGGCCGAGATCGCCATGGCCAACGCCCGGCAGAAAGTCGCCGCCGTGGGCCCGGCCGGTGCCGGCAACCGTTACGAATTGCGCGCGCCGTTCGATGCGGTGGTGGTGGAAAAGCACCTGACCGTGGGCGAGGTGGTCGATGAGACCAGCAACGCGTTCACCCTGTCTGACTTGAGCCGGGTCTGGGCCACCTTCGCCGTCGCCCCGCGCGACCTGGCCAAGGTCACCACCGGGCGCAGCGTCAGCGTCAGTGCGCCGGACCTGGGCGCCCAGGTCGAGGGCCAGATCAACTACGTCGGCAGCCTGCTCGGCGAGCAGAACCGCGCCGCCACCGCCCGCGCCACCCTGGCCAACCCGGACGGCGCCTGGCGCCCCGGATTGTTCGTGACCATCGCGGTCAGCACCGAGCGGGTCGAGGCCGCCGTGGTGGTGCCGCAAAGCGCGCTGCAGAACTGGGAGGAGCAGACCGTGGTGTTCGCCCGCACCGAAGAGGGCTTCGAGGCACTGCCGGTGCAGACCGGCCGGCGCGACGCCGGCCAGGTGGAAATCACCGCAGGCCTGAGCGCCGGCACCCAGGTGGCTGCCGCTGGCAGCTTCGTCCTCAAATCGGAGCTTGGCAAAGGCTCTGCCGAGCACAGCCATTGATCGCGGGGACGCTTGCATGTTCGAACGCCTGATCCAATTCGCCATCGAGCAGCGCCTAGTGGTGATGCTCGCCGTGCTGCTGATGGCCGCCGTGGGCATCCACAGCTACCAGAAGCTGCCCATCGACGCGGTGCCCGATATCACCAACGTGCAGGTGCAGATCAACACCGCAGCGCCGGGCTACTCGCCGCTGGAAACCGAGCAGCGCATCACCTACGCCATCGAAACCGCCATGGCCGGCCTGCCGGGGCTCAAGCAGACCCGTTCGCTGTCGCGCTCCGGTTTGTCCCAGGTAACGGTGATCTTCGCCGACGGCACCGACCTGTTCTTCGCCCGGCAACTGGTCAACGAGCGCCTGCAGGTCGCCCGCGAGCAGTTGCCCGAAGGCATCGAGGCGGGCATGGGGCCGATCTCCACCGGGCTGGGTGAAATCTTCCTGTGGACGGTGGAGGCCGAGGAGGGCGCGCTCAAGGACGACGGCACGCCGTACACCCCCACCGACCTGCGCGAGATCCAGGACTGGATCATCAAGCCGCAGTTGCGCAACGTGCCCGGGGTGGCCGAGGTCAACAGCATCGGCGGCCACGCCAAGCAGTACCTGATTGCGCCGGAGCCCAAGCGCCTGGCGGCCTACAAGCTCACCCTCAACGACCTTATCGGTGCCCTGGAGCGCAACAACGCCAACGTCGGCGCCGGCTACATCGAGCGCAACGGCGAGCAGTTGCTGATTCGCGCACCGGGGCAGGTGGCCACGCCCGAGGACATCGCCAACATCGTCATCTCCACCGCCGATGGCACGCCCATTCGCGTCAGCCATGTCGCCGAGGTCGGCCTGGGCCAGGAGCTGCGCTCCGGCGCCGCCACCGAAAATGGCCGCGAGGTGGTGCTGGGCACGGTGTTCATGCTGATCGGCGAGAACAGCCGCACGGTATCCCAGGCCGTGGCGGCCAAGCTTGAGGACATCAACCGCAACCTGCCCAAAGGGGTGGTGGCGGTGACCGTGTACGACCGCACGCACCTGGTCGAAAAAGCCATCGCCACAGTGAAGAAGAACCTGGTCGAAGGCGCGATCCTGGTGATCGCCGTGCTGTTCCTGTTCCTGGGCAATATCCGTGCGGCGCTGATTACCGCGATGGTCATTCCGCTGTCGATGCTGTTCACCTTCACCGGCATGTTCAGCAACAAGGTCAGCGCCAACCTGATGAGCCTCGGCGCCCTGGACTTCGGCATCATCGTCGACGGCGCGGTGGTGATCGTCGAGAACGCCATCCGCCGCCTGGCCCACGCCCAGCAGCGCCATGGCCGCATGCTGACGCGCAGCGAGCGCTTCCACGAGGTGTTCGCCGCGGCCCGCGAAGCGCGCCGGCCGCTGATCTACGGCCAGCTGATCATCATGGTGGTGTACCTGCCGATCTTTGCCCTGACCGGGGTCGAGGGCAAGATGTTCCACCCCATGGCCTTCACCGTGGTGATGGCCTTGCTCGGCGCCATGATCCTCTCGGTGACCTTCGTGCCGGCCGCCATCGCGCTGTTCGTCACCGGCAAGGTCAAGGAAGAGGAAGGCGTGGTGATGCGCACCGCGCGCCAGCGTTATGCACCGGTGCTGGCCTGGGTGCTGGGGCGGCGCAAGCTGGCCTTCGCTGGGGCGGCTGCGCTGGTGCTGTTGTCTGGCGTGATGGCCAGCCGCATGGGCAGCGAGTTCATCCCCAGCCTCAGCGAGGGCGACTTTGCCCTGCAGGCGCTGCGGGTGCCGGGCACCAGCCTGTCGCAGTCGGTGGACATGCAGCAGCGCCTGGAGCAGGCGATCATCAGCCAGGTGCCGGAAGTGCAGCGGGTGTTCGCCCGCACCGGCACGGCGGAAATCGCCTCCGACCCGATGCCGCCGAACATTTCCGACGCCTATGTGATGCTGCGGCCCCAGGAGCAGTGGCCAGACCCAGGCAAATCGCGCGACGCGCTGATTGGCGAAGTGCAGCGCGCCGCCGCTAGCGTGCCGGGCAGCAACCACGAGCTGTCGCAACCGATCCAGCTGCGCTTCAACGAGCTGATTTCCGGGGTGCGCAGCGACGTGGCGGTGAAGCTGTTCGGCGACGACATGGAGGTGCTCAACCGCACCGCCGCTGAAATTGCCGGCAGCCTGCAGCAAGTGCCGGGCGCCTCGGAGGTGAAGGTCGAGCAGACCACCGGCCTGCCGGTGCTGACCATCGACATCGACCGCGACAAGGCCGCCCGCTACGGCCTGAACGTGGGCGACGTGCAGGACGCCATCGCCATTGCCGTGGGTGGCCGCACGGCCGGCACGCTGTACCAGGGCGACCGCCGCTTCGACATGGTGGTGCGCCTGCCCGAAGCCCTGCGCACCGATGTCGAGGGCTTGTCCAGCCTGCTGATTCCCGTGCCGGCGAGCGCATCGGCCGGGCAGATCGGTTTCATCCCGCTGTCGCAGGTGGCCAGCTTGAACCTGCAACTGGGGCCGAACCAGGTCAGCCGCGAGGATGGCAAGCGGGTGGTGGTGGTCAGTGCCAACGTGCGTGGGCGTGACCTGGGCTCGTTCGTCGAGCAGGCCGAGCAGACCCTGCGCGAGCAGGTGGCGATCCCGCCTGGCTACTGGACCCGCTGGGGCGGCCAGTTCGAGCAGCTGCAGTCGGCGGCCGAGCGCCTGCAGGTGGTGGTGCCGGTGGCGTTGCTGCTGGTCATGGCGTTGCTGCTGATGATGTTCAACAACCTCAAGGATGGCCTTTTGGTGTTCACCGGCATTCCCTTCGCCTTGACCGGCGGGGTGCTGGCGCTGTGGCTGCGTGATATCCCGCTGTCGATTTCCGCGGGGGTCGGCTTCATCGCCTTGTCCGGGGTGGCGGTGCTCAATGGCCTGGTGATGATCGCCTTCATTCGCAGCCTGCGCGAGGAAGGCCGCAGCCTGCGGGTGGCGGTCGAGGAAGGGGCGCTGACGCGCTTGCGGCCAGTGCTGATGACGGCGTTGGTGGCCTCGCTTGGGTTCATTCCGATGGCCCTGGCGACCGGGACCGGGGCCGAGGTGCAGCGGCCGTTGGCGACCGTGGTGATTGGCGGGATCCTGTCGTCGACGGCGCTGACCTTGCTGGTGTTGCCGGCGTTGTACCAGTGGGCGTACAGGCGCGAGGAGGAGTGAGGCTGGGGGCCGCTGCGCGGCCCAATCGCCGGCAAGCCGGCTCCCACAGGGAAGGTGGTGTGCTCAGGCCCTGGTGGGAGCCGGCTTGCCGGCGATTGGGCTGCACAGCAGCCCCTGTTTCAAACGGCGCTGCGAGCCGCCTGCCGCTGCCCATCAACCCCCGGCTCATCATGCAGCGATATCCGCGAAGTCTCCGGCAACGCCAACCCCCCCACCAGCGCCACCAAGGCAATCACCACCAAATAGAACGCCGGCGCCAGGCTGCTGCCGGTCTGCCCGATCAGCCAGGTCGCCACCAGCGGCGCGGTGCCGCCGAACAAGGTGTAGGCCACGTTGTAGGTGATCGCCGAGGCGGTATAGCGGGTACGGGTCGGGAAACTCTCCGACAGCAGCGCCGCCGTGACCACGCCACTGCACAGCGCCCCCACCGCCAGCAGGATCACCCCCAGCAGCGCCCCCGACATCGACCCGGAACTGGCCAGCCAGTACGCCGGAAACACGCACAGCATCACCCACAGGCAGGTGAAGCCGATGGTCTTGCGCCGCCCCACGCGGTCCGAGAACGCCCCGGCCAGCGGGCAGCCTGCCGCCGCGAACAGCAAAGCCACCGTGGTTACCAGCAGCGACTGGGCACGGGTGAGGTTGCCGACCATTTGCAGGTAAGTGGCGAAGTAGGTGGTGAACATGTAGAACGACAGCGCGGTCAGCGAAATGAACGCCCCCAGGTTGCGAATGGCCCGGCCATGGCTGCGCAAGGTTTGCTTGAGCGGCGAGTGTTCATGGGCCTTGCCCTCGGCCAGCGCCTGGCGGAAGGCCGGGGTTTCTTCCATGCGCCAGCGCAGGTACAACCCCACCAGCCCCAGCGGCGCGGCCACCAGAAACGGCACGCGCCAGCCCCAGCTGCTCATCGCTTCGGCCGATAAGCTGGCTTCCAGGCCATAGGCGATCACCGCCGCGCAGGCGAATGCGGAAAAGGTCGAGACCGGCACGAAACTGCCATAGAACGCCCGTCGGTTGCGCGGTGCGTGCTCCATCAGGTAGGCGCAGGCCCCGGCGTACTCGCCGCCGGCGGAAAAGCCCTGCAGGCAGCGCGCCAGGGTCAGCAGCGCCGGCGCGGCGAGGCCGATGCTGGCGTAGGTCGGCAGCAGGCCGATCAGCGTGGTGGAGCCGGCCATCAGCAGGATGGTCAGCGACAGGATGCGCTTGCGCCCCAGCCGGTCGCCCAGGGCACCGAAGACGATGCCGCCCAGCGGCCGCAAGGCGAAGGCCACGGCGAACACGGCAAAGGTCTTGAGCAACGCCACGCTGGCATCGCCGCTGGCGAAGAACTGGCTGGCGATCAGGGTGGCGAGAAAGCCGTAGACCGCGAAGTCGAACCATTCGACGAAATTGCCGATGGCCGAGGCAGCGATGACCCGCCGAAGGGTGGCGGGGGATACCTCATGAGATGCGCACATGTGCAGGTGCTCCGGTTCCATAGGCAGCCTGAAGGAACGTGAGGCGGTCGAGGCCGCGTCATCGATGTTGTACCGGCAGTAGACCGGGGTGTGCGGGGGTGTGCTTCTTCATGGGCGACATCGGGATATCTGTTCTGGCCGGGCTGGCCCTATCGCCGGCAAGCCGGTTCCCACAGGCACAGCACAGGCCTTGAAAACTATGATGTCCCTGTGGGAGCTGGCTTGCCGGCGATAGGGCCTGCGCAGGCGCCAACCCATGCGCTAGAGTCTGTGGCTGCAGTTACTACAAGGAGCCGACCATGGCCCAGAACATCTACGACAACCCCGACTTCTTCGCCGGCTACAGCCAGCTGCCGCGCCAGCAGCTGGGCCTGGACGGCGCACCGGAATGGCCGGCGATTCGCGCCATGCTGCCCAGCCTTCGCGACAAGCGCGTGGTCGACCTTGGCTGCGGTTTCGGCTGGGCCTCGCGCTGGATGCGCGAACAAGGCGCCGCCTCGGTGTTGGGCCTGGACCTGTCGCAGAAAATGCTCGAGCGCGCCCGCCGCGACACCCACGACCCAGCCATCGAATACCGCAGCGCCGACCTCGACCAACTGCAGCTGCCGCCGGCCGCCTTCGACCTGGCCTACAGCGCACTGACCTTCCACTACGTCCAGGACTTCGCCCGCCTGGTGCGCACACTCGCCCAAGCCCTGGCCCCGGGTGGGCACCTGGTGTTCACCGTCGAGCACCCGATCTACATGGCCGCCGCCCACCCGCAGTGGTTCAAGGACGCAGACGGCCGCCCGACCTGGCCGGTCAATGGCTACGCGAACGAGGGCGAGCGGCGCACCGACTGGTTTGCCAAGGGCGTGCTGAAGTACCACCGCACCCTGGCCAGCACCCTCAATACGCTGATCGACGCCGGGTTGCGGATAAACCGGGTCGAGGAATTCGCGCCCAGCGCCGAGCAGGTGGCCGCGATGCCATCACTGGCCGAGGAGCGCGAGCGGCCGATGATGTTGCTGGTGGCCGCACAGCGCTGAAACCGAGCAGGCCGTCCTCGCTGCCGCGCGGGCGGCGAGGACGGTGTTCATCTACGCGTCAGAAACGCATGTCCAGCGCCACCTCGAAGGTCCTCGGTGCGCCCATGTAGTACTGCTGCCCGTAGGCTTGCTTGGCATACACTTCGTCGGTCAGGTTGCGCACCCGCCCGGTGAGCGTGGTGTGTTCGTCCAGCCGGTAGCGGGCGAAGGCGCCGAACAGGGTATAGGCCGGGGCCTTGAGGGTATTGGCGTTGTCGGCATACACCGAACCCACGTAGCGCCCATCCATGCCCACCGACCAGGCGGGGTTGAAGCTGTAGGTCAGCCACAGGTTGGCGACGTTGGCCGGCACGTTGACCGGGTTGTTGCCCTCGCGCGACACCGACACGCCGTTGACGGCCTCGTTGAAGGTGTCGTACTTGGCGTCCACATATGCATAGTTGGCCTCGGCCAGCAGCTTGGCCGTCACCTGCAGGCGCCCGGCCAGTTCGATGCCGCGGGAGGTCTGCTGGCCGGCCTGGACCGTGAGGTTGGGGTCGACCGAATCGCGCACGGCAAAGTCCTTGCGCACAATCTGGTACAGCGCCACCGTCGCCGCGCCGCGCCCGTCGAGGAAATCGAACTTGCTGCCCACTTCCCACTGCTCGCCCTTGGACAGGTCGTACAGGCCGACATTGGAATAGGTGGCTGCAGCCAGCGAGCCGGCCGGCAGGTCGGCGGCGGTGCTGTACTGGGCATAGACACTGGCCGACGGGGTGAGCGCGTAGGTCAGGCCGATGCGCCCGGACAGCGGCTCCCAGCGCCGCTCGAAGTAGGCCGGCGAGGTGGGGGTGACGGCGCCGTAGTTGGTCACCTGCATGTCCAGGTAGTCGTAGCGCAGGGCGGTCAGCAGGGCCAGGCGCTCGGTCAGTTGCAGGCGGTTTTCGGCGAACACGGCGCGGTTGGTCAGCTCGTGGCGGCGCTGCTTGGTCAGGCCGGCATTGACCCCGGGGATGTCGTCGAAGCTGCCCGGGTCGAAGTGCTCGGGGTCGACCACGTCGGTGTAGCTGCCCGAGGTCGGGTACAGGGTCTGGCGCATGCGCGAATAGTCCAGGCCCAGCGACCACTGGCTGGCCAGGCCGAACAGGTGATTGTCATGGCGCAGTTCGATGCGGTCGCCCAGCACGTTCTGGTCGTGGCGTTGCAGGTAGGGGCTGGCGCGCTGCACATCGCCGTTCGGGGTGTAGCTGTAGCGCTCCAGGTTGCGGTAGTCGCGCTGGGCGTTGTAGTGGTACAGCGTGTTCTGCACGCTGGTGCTGTCGCTGAGCTGGTAGTCGAGGATCGAGCGCAGCCAGCGCACCCGTTGCTCGTAACGGCCGTCGGCGACGTTGTAGTTTTCGAAGCGGCGGCTGTTGTCGATCTTCATGGTGCTGCGCCCGGGCAGGATCGGCGAGCCCCAGTACGGGCTGTCCTCGCGGTCTTCCTGGTACTCCAGCGCCAGGGTGTGGGTGAGGTTGGGGGTGAGGTCACTCAGCAGCGAAAACGCCAGGCTGTCGGTTTGCCGCTCGTTGCGGTCGATGTAGCCGTTGCCGCTGCCATGGCTGTAGTCCAGGCGCATGAAGTGGCGGGCGTCGGCGGGGTTGCTGGCCAGGGCCTGGTTGATGCCGAAGGCCACTTCCGAATCGTCGAAGCTGCCATAGCGCACTCGCCCGTCGATGATCTGCTGGTCGCGGCTGGCGAGCTTGGTGATGTAGTTGATCGAGCCGCCGACCGAGCCTGCGCCATGCAAGAACGACGACGGCCCGCCGAGCAGTTCGACGCGGTCCAGCACCCAGGCATCCACCGGCCGCGTGGCGCTGCTGTAGCCCAGGTTGATGCCGTTGTAGAGCTGGGTGACCTGGTTCTGGGTGAAGCCGCGGTAGCTGACGAAGCCGCCGTAGCCTGGGTTGGCCGAGGCGTTGACGCCGGTCATGGCGTTGATCAGGTCCTGGCTGTCCTTGGCGCCGCGCTCTTCGATCACGCGCCGGTCCGACACGCTCACCGAGGCAGGCGTTTCGCGGGCGGTAAGGCCCAGCCGGGAGCCGGTGCGGATGGGTTCATCCAGCTGCACGCCGGAGGGCGCTTCGCGCTCGCCGTCGATGGTGGTGGCGCTCAGTTCAACGGCGGCATCGTCCGCCCAGGCAAAGGTGCAGGTGCCCATGAGGAGCACCAGGGAGGTATTGCGAAACATGTTTTTATGTCTTCCACGCAAGGGTCATGGCTGACCACGCACGCGCGCAGGCGCGCCCGGCTTATTCAGTGGTCAGGCGAAATGCAAGGCTGCAGCGGGGAAGACGGCGGGGGAGGCGCGGGGGTTGAGGGCAGGGCGTTGGTAGCGTGGCGGCGGCTGCGCCCAGCTGCGCACCACGATCGGCGAGCTGGCGGCGCTGTGGGCCGGGGCGAACGACCAGCCGGCGCTGCTCAGCGGCACGGCCATGCCGAACGAGGAACACACCGGGCAGTCGAGCTGGGCCATGTGCTGGTCGCCGCCGGCGCCATCGAGGTCGATGGCCACGCCGTGCTCGCTGTTGATCGAGCAGAACCCGCCTTCCAGGCCGGCCAGGCGCAGGCCGCCCATCTGGCCATGGTGCAGGCCGCACAGCAATAGGCTGAACAGGACGCTGGCATAGAGCGTCCAGGCGGTCAGCGTGCGGGTCTGCCGGGTGGTTTTCATGGCGGCGAATCTACCACCCGGACGAACGGTCGGGTAGCCCTTGGGCGCGGCAGGTTGTCGCAGCTAGGCGGCCCGCTCCAGGGCATCGAGCAGCTCGACGAACTCCTGCGCCAGCCTGTGCCGCGGCGCCAGGTGCACCAGCGGCACCGATACCTGGTGCGATTCACGCATCTTGATCGAGCTGCTCAGGTACACCGGCAACACCGGCAGGCCCTCGCTGCGCAGCTGATCGACCAGGGTCTGGTGCAACGCCGTGCGCCCGGCGAACTGGTTGACCACCACGCCTTCGACCTGCAGCGCCGGGTTGTGGTCTTGGCGCAGCTCTTCGACTTCGGCCATGACGCTGTACAGCGCCTGGCGCGAGAAGCTGTCGCAGTCGAATGGAATCAGCAGGCGCTCGGCCGCCACCAGGGCGCTGAAGGTGTAGAAGTTCAGCGCAGGCGGGGTGTCGATGTAGATGCGCTCGTAGTCTTCGCCCAGCTCCACCAGCAGCTTGCGCAGTTTGTTGATCTTGAACTTGCTCTCCAGCTTGCTCTGCAGGTCGCTGAGGTCGGGGCTGGCGGTGACCAGGTGCAGGTTGGGGTAGCGCGTCTGGGTGATCGCCACGCGGTGCTTCTTGCCGGCGGCGAGCGTGGGCGAGAGGGTCTGGCGGAAGAAGTCGGCGATGCCGGCGGGGATGGCGTCGTCGGTCAGCCCGGTGAGGTAGTAGGTGGCGTTGGCCTGCGGGTCGAGGTCGACCAGCAGTGTGCGATAGCCCTCGGCGGCGCTGGCTGCGGCCAGGTTGCAGGCAATGCTCGATTTGCCCACGCCACCTTTCTGATTGAAAACCACACGACGCATGAGACGCTCATCCATGAAGGGGGAAATGTCAGGTTGGGGTCAATCCTATGACCGAAAGACGACAGTTTTATGACAACACTTGTTACAACTAGCGTAGTAGAGCTTTTTCTTCCTGCTCGGCCAATTCGTCCTCCACCTGCTGCATGCGCTGCTCGGCCAGTGCCTGCACCTTCGGATCGCGCGCGGTCTCGCGCATCAGCCGGGTGAGCTTGGCGCTCAGTTGCTTGCCCGCTTCGGTGTCTTCCATGGCCCGGGCCTTGGCCGGGTCGCGGGTGGCGGCGACGATGCTGGCGAATTCGGCGTCGCTGAAGTTCTGCTCGCTGTAGAGCTTGAACAGGTCCTGGCGTTGGTCCTCGACCGTGAGGTGCTTGCGCAGCACCGCGCCGATGGCCTGCTCGTCGAGCTGCGGGTGGGTGCGCTGCAGCAGCGCGGCCATGCGCTCGATGTTGTGCTCGTAGGCTTCCTGCAAGGGCAGGTTGGCCAGGATCTGTGCTTCACGGGTGGGCTTCTGGTCGCAGGCGCAGAGCGCGGCAGCGAACAGCAGGGGCAACAGCAACTTCGGCAAGCGGGGCATGGAGGTGGGCCTTGGGCGGGTGTTTCAGAGCGGCGATTATAGCGGGGCGCCCGGGCAATTGCGCCGGGCACCGTGCGGGCGATTCAAGGCGTGCCGTTGCGGCCGTGGGCAACGAAGCCGGGGCGTGCGGTGAGGCGTTCGAAGTACGCGCTCACCGCTGGCAGCGGCGGGTGCTCGAAGGGCGTCTCGAACCAGCGGTTCACCGACAGCCCGATGGGGATGTCGGCCAGGGTGAAGTGCTCACCCGCCACATAGGCGCCAGTGGCGGCGAGCTGGCGTTCGAGGATCTGCATGTTGTGCGCCCACTGCGCGCAGCCCTCGGCCAGCGCCTGCGGGTCCTGGTGCGCCGGGGAGTGGCGTACCAGCGACTGGAAGGCATAGCTCCAGGCGCGGTTCAGGTCCGAGGCCTGCCAGTCGATCCACTGGTCCACGCGGGCCCGGGCGATTGCCTCGGTGGGGTAGCAGGCGGCATCGCCATAGCGGTTGGCGAGGTAGCGGATGATGCTGTTGGATTCCCAAAGAGTGAAGTCGCCATCCTGGATCACCGGCACCATGGCGTTGGGGTTGAGGGCGAGAAATTCCGCGCTGCTGGTGGGCTTGAAGCCCGTGCCCCAGTCTTCGCGCTGGAACGGGATATCGAATTCGACGCAGGCCCAGAGGACCTTGCGCACGTTGATGGAAGACGCTCTGCCCAGTATCCGTAACATGCCGTGGTCCTTGCTCGGGGAAGCGCCGATCGTCCGACAGGCCATGATCTGGGTCAAGGGGCTGGGTGAAAACTACCCAGGGCTGTGCCGAATTGGTGCATATTTGCCTCCAAATAAGTCACGCAGCACACATCGATCGCGCCCGATCGGCGCTTTGCTGTGCATGTTGCACCGCTTTTTCTATGCCTCGCGCCTGCTTTTTCGGCTTTTCCAGCCCCTGCAAAAGCGGCCCGCATATTGCTCTTGCCGCTGCACCTACTACCCGGAGCACCCCGACCATGAGCTCACCCTCCGAATTCCCCCTGTGCGAAGCGCCCCAGCATGCGCGCAAGGGCCTGTTGCCGATCGCCATGGTGCTGTTCAGCTTCACCTTCTTCACCGGCACCATGTTCGCCGGCGGCAAGCTGGGCATGGCCTTCGGTTTCGTCGACATGCTCTGGGTCGCCGTCATCGGCAACAGCCTGCTGGCGCTGTATGCCGCAGCGCTGGCGTTCATCGCCTCGCGCAGCGGGCTCAATACCGTGCTCATGGGCCGCTTCTGCTTCGGTGAGGCGGGCAGCCGGCTTTCGGACTTTCTGCTCGGTTTCGCCGAACTTGGCTGGTACGCCTGGGGCACCGCCACGGTGGCCATCGTGCTGGTCAAGCTGCTGGGGCTGGCGCCTGGCTTCACGGTGCCGCTGATGGTGCTGTTCGGGCTGGGCTTCAGCATTACCGCCATCGTCGGCTTCAAGGGCCTAGACCTGCTGTCGCGGGTGTCGGTGCCGCTGATGTTCGCGCTGCTGGTCATCTCCATGGTGATCGCCACCCGCGATGTCGGCGGCCTGCAGCAGCTCGCCGCGCTGGTGCCGCATGAAACCCTGACCTTCTCGGCCGCAGTGACCATGGTCTTCGGCACCTTCGCCAGCGGCGCCACCCAGGCCACCAACTGGACGCGCCTGTCGCGCAGCGGGCGGGTGGCAGTCACCGCCAGCATCGTCGCGTTCCTGCTCGGCAACGGCCTGATGGTGGTGGCGGGGGCCTGGTGCGCGATGGTCTACCAGCAGGCCGACATCGTCGAGGTGATGATGCTCCAGGGCCTGTCGTTCGCGGCGGTGGTGATGCTCTGCCTGAACCTGTGGACCATCCAGGGGCCGACCATCTACAACGTCTCGGCGGCGGCCTGCCACCTGCTGCGCAGCGAACGCCGGCGCAGCATGACCCTGGCGGCCGCGGGTGTCGGCATCCTGCTGGCGATCGGTGGCATGTACGAAATGCTGATCCCGTTCCTGGTGCTGCTGGGCTCGATCATCCCGCCGGTGGGAGGGGTGATCATGGCCGACTTCTGGTACCGCCACCGTGGCAAGTACCCGGCGCTGGCCTCGGTTAGCCTGCCGCGCTACAACGTTGCCGGGCTGTTCGCCTATGCCGTCGGCGCGGTGCTGGCTTACGCCTCGCCGTGGGTCGCGCCGCTGGTGGGCATCAGCGCCTCGGCGCTGTGCTACATCCTGCTGCTCGAGCTGCGTGGCCGGCGCCAGGTACTGGGCCAGGCCGAGGCCGAGCAGTGAGCCTGGCACTCGAACAACTGCTGTGCCTGCCGGGCCTGCAAGACATGCGCGTGCGGGCCGGTGCCCGCCACCTGCAGCGGCGCGTGCGCTGGCCCTACGTGGCGGAGAACGAAGGCATCGCCGAATGGGTGATGGGCGGCGAGCTGGTGTTCGTCACCGGCATCAACCACCCGCGTGGCGAGGGCAACCTGCTGAGCCTGGTGGAGGATGGCGAGGCGGTGGGCATCGCCGGCATGGTGATCCTCACCGGTGGCTCGTTCATCCAGCGCATACCGCCTGCGGTGATTGCCCGCGCCGAGCAGCTGGGCCTGCCGCTGATCGAGCAGCCCTATGCGCTGAAGATGGTGGTGGTCACCCACCTGATCGGTACCGCGCTGGTGCAGATGACCCAGGAGCGGCGTTCGCGCAACGACATCCTCGGCCAGTTGCTGACCGGCGATTACCCCAGCCTGGCCATCGCCCGCCAGCGTGCGGCGCACCTGCAACTGGCGCTGGACGGCCCGCGCCGGCTGGTGGCGCTGCGCCTGTCGGCGGTCGACGGGCTGTTCGAACGGCACGGCCTGGCCCAGGGCGAGCGCCTGTGGCAAGGCACCCGGCAGGCGCTGGAAGACGTGCTGGAAGCCTGGTGCCGCAGCCGCCCCGAAGCGGTCACCGCGCAATTGGCCGGGGACCTGTTCGTGCTGCTGTTGCCCGACGCGCCCGACCTGCGCGCAGCCCTGGCTGGCCTGCACCGGCAACTGGCCGAGCTGGCGGGCGAGATGGGCCTGTTCATGGGCCTTTCCAGCCCCGCCGAGGACTGTGCCCGCTACCGCCAGGCCCTGAACGAAGCGCGCCAGGCGCTGGAGGTGGCGCAGAACCTGCGCCCGGCCAGCGGCCTTTGCGACTTCAGCGAGCTGGGCGTGCTGCGCTTGCTGCAAGGGGTGGTCGACCGTTCGCTGCTCGACGACTTCGTCACCCAGACCCTCGGCCCGCTGCGCAGCCCCGGGCGCAAGCAGCCCAATACCTTGTTGCACACCCTCGATGCCCTGCTCATGGAAAACGGCAACGGCCTCAAGGCCGGGCAGCGCCTGGGTGTGCACCGCAACACCATCAACCAACGGATGCAACGCATCGAACAACTGAGCGGGCAGTCCCTGGACGACCCGCTTTTTCGCATGAATGCTGCGGTCGCTATGCTGATATGGCGCATGACCGAAGCCCAAGGCAAGGAGTAACCCCATGAACATCATCAACGCACGCCTGCGCGGCAAGGCCGGCTTGTTCCGCATCGAACTGCAGGGCGAGCGCATCGCCGCCATCGTGCCCCAGGCCGAGGTTGTCGCCGCCGCCGGCGACGACCTGGACGCCCAGCAGAACCTGGTGGTGGCGCCCTTCGTCGAGCCGCACATCCACCTCGATGCGACCCTCACCGCAGGCGAGCCGAACTGGAACATGAGCGGCACCTTGTTCGAAGGCATCGAGCGCTGGGCCGAGCGCAAGGCGATCACCACCCACGACGACATCAAGACCCGCGCCAAGAAGACCATCGGCATGCTGGTGGACCACGGTATCCAGCATGTGCGCACCCACGTCGACGTCACCGACCCCAAGCTCACCGCGCTCAAGGCCATGGTCGAGGTGCGCGAGGAGGTGCGCGCGCTGGTCGACTTGCAGATCGTCGCCTTCCCCCAGGAGGGCATCGAGTCGTATGCCAACGGCCGGGCGCTGATGACCGAGGCGGTGGCCATGGGCGCCGATGTGGTGGGCGGCATCCCGCACTTTGAAAACACCCGCGACCAGGGCGTGTCGTCGGTGAAGTTCCTGATGGAGCTGGCCGAGCGCACCGGTTGCCTGGTGGATGTGCATTGCGACGAGACCGACGACCCGCAGTCGCGTTTTCTCGAAGTGCTGGCCGAAGAGGCGAGGGTGCGTGGCATGGGCGCGCGGGTGACGGCGAGCCACACCACGGCCATGGGCTCGTATGACAATGCCTACTGCTCCAAGCTGTTCCGCTTGCTGAAGATGTCGGGCATCAACTTCGTCTCCTGCCCGACCGAAAGCATCCACCTGCAGGGGCGCTTCGACACCTACCCGAAACGCCGCGGCCTGACCCGCGTGGCGGAAATCGACCGGGCCGGGATGAACGTCTGCTTTGGCCAGGATTCGATCGTCGACCCGTGGTACCCGCTGGGCAACGGCAACATCCTGCGCATCCTCGAGGCCGGCCTGCACATCTGCCACATGCTCGGCTACGAGGACCTGCAGCGCTGCCTGGACCTGATCACCGACAACAGCGCCCGCACCCTCAACCTGGGTGAGCGCTATGGCATCGAAGTGGGGCGCCCGGCGAACCTTTTGTTGCTGTCGGCGGCCGATGACTACGAGATGGTCCGCAGCCAGGGGCATGCACTGGTGTCGGTGCGCCACGGCAAAGTGCTGATGCGGCGCACCCCGGCACAGATCGAGCGCTTCGCCTAAAGCATTCACCACCCTTTGTGGGAGCCGGCTTGCCGGCGATGCAGGCACCGCGGTGCAGGGCACCGGCTGCGCCGGTGATCGCCGGCAAGCCGGCTCCCACAATGTCCGCGGCGTTTGCCCCCAGGCGCAGACATCCGCCGCCAGCTCTGGCATCGTATGGCACCGACTCAAGCCAAACTGCCAAGCCCCCTATGGACTCGCTCTACCTCATCGCCCTCGGCGCCATCGTTGCCGGTTTCGTCCAGGGCCTTTCCGGCTTCGCCTTCGGCATGGTCGCCATGTCGTTCTGGGCCTGGGGCCTGGAGCCGCGCCTGGCAGCCTCGCTGACCGTGTTCGGCAGCCTCGCCGGCCAGCTGATCGCTGTGTTCAGCGTGCGCCGCGGCTTCAGCTGGCCGCTGTTGTGGCCCTTCGTGCTCGGCGGCCTGGCCGGCATCCCGCTGGGGGTGTGGGTGCTGCCGTACCTCAACATGCTCTGGTTCAAGGCCGTGTTCGGCACGCTGCTGGTGCTGTGGTGCCCGTTGATGCTGCTGGCGCCGCGCCTGCCCAGGCTGCCGGGCAACCGCCTGGCCGACGGCGCCGTGGGCATGCTCGGCGGGGCGCTGGGCGGCATCGGCGGCTTTACCGGCACAGTGCCTACACTGTGGTGTACCTTGCGCGGCTTCGAGCGTGATACCCAGCGCGCGGTCATCCAGAACTTCAACCTGTCGATGCTGGCGGTAACCATGCTCACCTACCTGGGCACCGGCGTGGTCACCCGCGACATGCTGCCCTCGTTCGGCGTGGTGCTGCTGGCCATGGCCCTGCCGGCGCTATTCGGCACGCGGGTGTACCTGGGTATCAGCGAGCAAGCGTTCCGCCGCGTGGTGCTGGGTTTGCTGACCCTGTCCGGGGTGGCCATGCTGATGGCCTCGTTGCCCCAGTTGCTGGCCGCTTGAACTTGCCTGGGGGCGCCGAACTTGGCACCCTTTGGCCCGTTTCGCACTTACCCGCTACAGAAGGAATCGCACCGTTGAGTTGGGACATCACCAGGAAACCCCTCGCGGCCACGCTGCTGGTCCTGATCGCCATGCTGCTGTTCTACGTGCTGTTCAAGAACAACGCGCGGCTGGATGCATCCCTGACCTACGCCTACCTCACCTACCCGAGCCAGTTCAGCGAGCGCATCAGCCGCGCCAACGAACAGCTCAAGTACGAACAGTTGCAGCCGCGCATCGACCGCATCGCCGAGGGCGCGTTGAACCCGGACCAGGTCGACCGCCTGGTGGAACTGGCCCAGGCGCCTTACGCACAGTTGTTTGCCAAGCCGTTCGAAGCGGGCCTGGTGGACCACCGCACGGGCCTGCTGATCGACCTGCACAACAGCGGCAACACGGTGGTGCGCCAGGTCAAGATCCGCCTGCCGGCCAAGGGCCTGGTACAGGTCCGCGATGCGGCAGGCAACGACACCCTCTACGAAACCTCGACGCCCCAGGTTCAGATCGCCAGCATCGAAGCAGGTGGGGTGTACAAGGTGTGGGTCTATTTCGATGCCGACTATGCGCAGATCCGCCAGGGCGGCATCAGCATCAGCCACGCCGACGGCGCGGCGGATGTGCAGGTGTACCGCGAGTTCGCCGGCTTCCCGGCGCTGGTGGCGCGCTACAGCAGCGAACTGCTGATGCTGCTGGGCGTGCTGGTGCTGGGCGTGCTCGGGCTCGGGGCCTGCCTGGCGCGGCGGCGGCTGCCAGGCTTGCCTTCCTGAGCCGCTCACCCCTACATCCGAGCACACCCCTGTGGGAGCGGGCTTGCCCCGCGAAGCAGGCGGCGCGGTGGCTGGCACCGGCTTCGCCGGTGTTCGCGGGGCAAGCCCGCTCCCACAATGGCCTGTGTTGTCAGTGAGTGCTGTCGTGCAGCGCCAGGCTTTCGCGCAGTTGCGCGACCATGGCGGTGCGCAGATCTTCCGGTGCCTGCACACGAATCGAACCTGCCTGGGACAGCAGCCAACCCATCAGCGCACGGCTGTCCTCGACCGTGGCCGCCAGCCTGGCGCCGCCGGTGCGTTGTGGCGCCAGCTGCATGTCTTCGGACAGCGGCTGGTCTTCCAGGCGCCGGGCAAGGCCGTCGTCCACCCAGGCGCGCAGTTCGATCTGCGCGGTGGGCGAAAGCTGGTCGGGTTGCAGCTGTTGCACTTCCTCCAGGCTCAACCCCGGTTGCCAGTACCAGCCATAAGGCATGCCCTTGCTGTTGCAATGCACCGGAAACAGCGTGGCCAGCTCGTTGAGGTCGCGTTCCACCGTGCGCTTGCTGGTCTTGTGCCCGGCCTTGGCCAAGGCCGCCTGCAACTGCAGGGCACTCATGCCGGGGTGGCGGTCGGGCAGCAACTTGAGCAGTTGCCACTGGCGGGCGATGGTATGGCGGGTAGGGTGGCTGGGCACGGGTCTCGTCCTTGAGCGCCGGGCGCAAGGTGCGCCCGCAGTGATGGCATATAGCTATTGTGCGTAGCATACCCGTTCACAGGATCGGATCCAAGTTCCAGCCCGGCCCACCCGTCAGTCCAGGCTGGCTTGCAACGCCTCGATGAACACCTCTTCGGCGCGGCTCAAACGCTGCTCCCGGTTCCACAGCAGGTGGATGTCCACATCGGCGATCCCTTCCTGCGGCGCCAGCTTCCACAGCAGCCCCGCTGCCACGTCCGGCGCCACCACGTGCTCCGGCAGGCAGCCGATGCCGAACCCTGCGATCACCAGCCGGCGCACCTCCTCAAGGCTTGGCGAAGAGGCCACGATGCGCCCGGAGAAGCCCTGCTGGTCGCGGAAGATGGTCAGCGGCGAGAGCATGCCGCCGATCTGGTCGCTGGTGAAACTGACGAAGTTCTCCCGCTGCAGGTCGCCTTCGGCCTGGCCGAACAGGGCATGGTGCTTGCCGCAGAAGAACGCGTAGCGCTGGCGCAGGAACAGCCGCTGCTCCAGCCGCGGTTGTGGCCGGCGGTTGAGGCTCAGGCCTGCGGTGGCGGTCTTTTCCTGCAACGCGGCGACGATGTCGGAGCTGCGCATCACGTCGATTTCCAGGTCCACCCGTGGGTGCAAACGGTGGAAATCGGCGAGAAAATCGTCGAAACGCTCGCTGACGATGCGGCTGATCATCAGCAACCGCACCTTGCCCACCAGCTCATCGGCCGGTTGCTCCAGCAGGCCGCCGATCTGCGACATCTGCCCGTACACCTCGCCAGCCAGCTGGAACAGCTGCTCGCCCATGTCGGTGAGCACGAAGCGTGGCCCGCGGCGGGCAATCAGCTGGCGCCCCAGCTGGTCTTCCAGGCGCTTGAGGGCCTGGCTCACGGCCGGTTGGGTCAGGTGCAGGCGCGCGGCGGCGCGGCTGATCGACAGCTCCTGGCCGATCACGCGGAAGGTGCGCAGCAGGTTCCAGTCGAGGCGGTCGTTGAGCAGGCGGTCAGACATAGGGGGGCTCGATGATAAGCGTGGTTAATAGTTCGAATAATAAATAGAAAATTGACTAATCATAGCCCCAGGCCGATAAATCGCAGTCAGCGCGCCGCCAGAGCGCCACCGTGACCCTTCCAACTCCTGCCAGAAAAACAAGCAAAGGAGCCCCCATGAAGCCAATCGCTTCGCCCCAGCCGCGCCGCGCCGCTGCCGCCGCGTTCATCGGTACCATGATCGAGTGGTACGACTTCTACATCTACGCCACCGCCGCCGCCCTGGTGTTCGGCGCCTTGTTCTTCCCCTCCGACAACAGCCTGTTCAGCACCATGGCCGCCTTCGGCACCTTTGCCGTGGGTTTTTTCGCCCGGCCGCTGGGCGGCATCGTGTTCGGCCATGTGGGCGACCGCATCGGGCGCAAGAAGTCGCTGGTCATCACCTTGCTGATGATGGGCATCGTCACCGTGTGCATCGGCCTGCTGCCGACCTACGCGCAGATCGGCACCGCAGCACCGGTGCTGCTGATCATCCTGCGCGTGGTCCAGGGCATCGCCGTGGGCGGTGAGTGGGGCGGGGCGGTGCTGATGGCCGGGGAGCATGCGCCCAAAGGCCGGCGCACCTTCTTTGCCTCGTTCGCCCAGCTGGGCAGCCCGGCGGGGCTGATCCTCTCGCTGCTGGCCTTTGGCGCCGTCACCCGCCTGCCGGAGGATCAGCTGATGAGCTGGGGCTGGCGCGTGCCGTTCCTGGCCAGCGCGCTGCTGTTGCTGGTGGGCCTGGCGATCCGCCTGGGGGTCAACGAGTCGCCCGAATTCCTGGCCAGCCGCGAGCAGGCGCAAAAGGCCCTGCGCAAGGAGCAGGCACCGGTGCTGGAGGTGCTGCGCACCGCCTGGCGCCCGCTGCTGCTGTGCATCGGCGCCAATACCCTGGGCATTGCCGGGGTCTATTTCACCAACACTTTCATGATCAGCTACACCACCCAGCAGTTGCACCTTGAACGCTCGCTGATTCTCGAGTGCCTGTTCTTCGTCGCGATCATCCAGTTCTGCGTGCAGCCGCTGGCCGCCTGGCTGTCGGAAAAACTCGGCGCCACACGCTTTCTGGCCCTGGTCGCGCTGCTGGCCATGGCCTCACCGTACCCGATGTTCGTGCTGGTCAGCTCCGGCCAAGGGCCGTTGATCGTGCTCGGCATCGCCCTGGCCGCCGCCTGCATGGCCTCGTTCTACGCGGTGATCGCCGGCTACGTCAGCGGCATGTTCGAAACCCGCGTGCGCTACACCGCAATCTCCATGGCCTACCAGGTGTGCGGCGCCATCGCCGGCGGCCTGACCCCACTGATCGGCACCTGGCTGGCCCACACCTTCACCGGCCAGTGGTGGCCGATGGCTGTGTTCTACACCCTGATCGCCAGCGTTTCCCTGGTCTGCGTGCTGGCCCTGTCGCGCCAGTACGCCCGCAGCCAGCAACTGGAACTGGCCTGAATCATTCGTTTTAGTTAGGAGTACCCCTATGTTGAAAAGCAATGGCGAGCGCCTGTGGGCGAGCCTGATGGCCATGGCCGAAGTCGGCGCCACCGCCCGCGGCGGCAGCTGCCGCCTGGCGCTGAGCGACGAGGACAAGGCCGGCCGCGAGCTGTTCAGCCACTGGTGCCGCGAGGCCGGGCTGAGCCTGTCGGTGGACGCCATCGGCAACCTGTTCGCCCGTCGCCCGGGCAGCGACCCGGATGCCGCCCCGGTGATGATCGGCAGCCACCTCGACACCCAGCCCGAAGGCGGCCGTTTCGATGGCGTCTATGGCGTGCTGGGCGGGCTGGAGGTGGTACGGCGCCTGAACGATCTGGGCATCCAGACCCGCAAGCCGCTGGAAATCGCCGTGTGGACCAACGAGGAGGGTGCCCGCTTCACCCCGGCCATGTTCGGCTCGGCGGTGTTCACCGGCACCCTGGCCCTGGAGCAGGCCCTGGCGATCCGCGATGCCGACGGCATCAGCGTGGCCGCTGAACTGCAGCGCACCGGCTACGCCGGCCAGCGCCCGCTGGGCGGCAAGGTCGATGCCTACTTCGAGGCGCATATCGAGCAAGGCCCGATTCTCGAGGACAACGCCAAGGCCATTGGCGTGGTCAGCGGCGGCCAGGCCATCCGCTGGCTGGACGTGACCGTCGAAGGCATGGCCGCGCATGCCGGCACCACGCCGATGCCACTGCGCAAGGACGCCCTGTACGGCGCCGCGCGGATGATCCAGGCCGTCGAGCAGCTGGCCGCCGATTTCGCCCCGCAGGGCCTGACCACCGTGGGCGAGCTGTCGATTGCCAAGTCCTCGCGCAACACCATCCCGGGTGCGCTGCGCTTCACCGTCGATCTGCGCCACCACCGTGACGAGGCCATCGAGGCCATGGAGCGCGACCTGGGCCAGCAGCTGCAGGCCATCGCCGCCCAGCGCGGCCTCAAGGTGCGCATCGAGCGCCACTGGGTCAGCCCGGCGACGCCCTTCGATGCCGACTGCGTGGCCGCCGTGCAGCAGGCGGTGGACGGCCTTGGCTATGCCCAGCAGGCCATCGTCAGCGGCGCCGGCCACGATGCCATCCTGCTGGCGCGCTACTGCCCGACGGCGATGGTGTTCATCCCCTGCGTCGGCGGCCTGAGCCACAACGAGGCCGAAGACGTGCTGCCCGAGGACGCCCGCCAGGGTGTCGACGTACTGCTCAACGCCGTGCTGGCCCGCGCCGGCCGTGTCGAACAAGGAGAAGCCTGATGCGTTGCTACTTCCACCCCGAACAACTGCTGCACCATCCGCGCAGCTACTACTCGCGCGGCGCCATGCGCACCCCGCAGGAAGTCCCCGAGCGCGCCCAGCGCCTGCTGCAGGCGGCCAAGGGCCTGGGCTTCGACATCCGCCAGCCCGACGATGCCGGCCTTGGCCCGCTCAAGGCCGTGCATGGCCAGGCGTACCTGGCCTTCCTCGAAGAGGCCCATGCACGCTGGAAGGAAGTGCCCGAGGACTGGGGCGATGAGGTGATGTCGAACATCTTCGTGCGCGAGCCCAATGCCCTGCGCGGCATCCTCGCCCAGGCCGGGCGCTACCTGGCCGACGGCAGCTGCCCGGTGGGCGAGCACACCTGGCGTTCGGCCTACTGGTCGGCGCAGAGCGCGGTGGCCGCGGCCAAGGCCATCCTCGATGGCGAGCCGGCCGCTTACGCGCTGTGCCGGCCACCGGGGCACCATGCGCGGTTCGATGCGGCCGGGGGGTTCTGCTATGTGAACAATGCCGCGGTCGCCGCCCAGGCCTTGCGCAGCCGCTACAGCCGCGTGGCGATACTCGATACCGACATGCACCATGGGCAGGGGATCCAGGAGATCTTCTACGAACGCAATGACGTGCTGTATGTGTCGACCCATGGTGATCCGACCAACTTCTACCCGGGTGTGGCGGGGTTCGAGGACGAGCGCGGCAGTGGCGCGGGGGAGGGGTACAACCTCAACCTGCCGATGGCCCATGGCGCCAGTGAGGCGGATTTCATGGGGCAGCTGGAGATTGCCCTGGATGCGGTGAATGACTTTGGGGCCGAGGTGCTGGTGCTGTCTTTGGGGTTCGATATCTACGAGCTGGACCCGCAGAGCAAGGTGGCAGTGACGACCGAAGGGTTCGCGCTATTGGGTGAGCGGATTCGGGCGTTGCGCATGCCGTGCGTGATCGTGCAGGAAGGGGGCTATCACCTGGAGAGCCTGGAGGCCAATGCGCAGGCGTTTTTTGCGGGCAAGCAAGACTGGCGATAGCCGACCTCCATACCCCTGTGGGAGCCGGCTTGCCGGCGATAGGGCCCGTACAGACACTAGCGGGTCGTCTGCTCTGGCCTCATCGCCGGCAAGCCGGCTCCCACAGGCGGCATTTGCTAGATCCCACCTCGGCGCACGTGCTTGACCAGCACCTTCTCCAACAATTCCCACATCGCCGGGTCCGTACTGAACGCCACATTGAACCGCATCCACCCGGTCGGTTCGGCATCGACCATGAACAACTGCCCAGGCCCGAGCATGATGCCTTTCTCCAGCGCATCATCCAGCAGCGCCGCACTGTCCGGAATCGCCGGGTGCCGGGTCCAGATGTACATCCCCTCGTCCGACTCGGTGAACAGCTCGAAGCCCAGCCGGTGCAGGTGCCGGCCCACGTCCTGGTGCGCCTCGGCCAGGCGCTGGCGCAGGCGCTTGAGGTGCTTGCGCCAGCGGCCGTCGATGATCGCCGCGTACACCACGCGCTCCATCACCTGCGAGGTGGTCAGGCCCGAGCGCATCTTCATGTGCAGCAGCTTCTGCGCAAGCTCCGGGTTGGCCAGCAGGTAACCGACCCGCACGTTGGGCGAGATGCTCTTCGAATAGCTGCCCACGTACACCACCTGCTGCAGGTGGTCCAGGCTGGCCAGGCACGGCTGCGGCTCGGCGATCATGTCGGCGTACAGGTTGTTCTCCACCAGACGGAAGCCATGCTGGCTGGCCAGCTGCAGCAGCCGGTGCAGCTGCGGCAGCGGGGTGCGCGAACAGGTCGGGCTGTGCAGGTGCGGCTGGGTGAAGAACGCGGTTGGGCGGTGGTGCGCCAGCAACTGCTCGAGGTGGTTGAGGTCGTAGCCGTTGGGGGTGCGCGGCACGCCGACCAGGGTGGCGCCCTGGGTGCGCAGCACGCTCATCAGGTTCGGGTAGCCCGGGTCGTCCACCAGCACCACGTCACCGGGGCGCACCAGGGTGCGCACGGCCAGGTCGAGGGCCTGGCTGGCGCCGTGGGTGAGCATCAACTGCGCAGGATTGGCGACGATCGACAACTCTTGCTGCAAGTTCTGCGCAGTCAGCGCGCGCAGCTCTGGCAGGCCCATCGGGTCGCCATAGCCGGACAGCTCCAGCGGGCTGCCGGCCACCTGGCGCAGGCCGCGGCGCAGGCCGTCTTCGTACATCCAGTCGTTGGGCAACCAGCCGCAGCCTGGCTTGTACGGCAGCTGGCGGGTTTCGAAGATCTGCTGCAGGTACCACTCGGAGTTGAACAATGGTCGAGTGGTGTCGGCTTCGCTGTTGTGGTTGTCCAGCAGCTCGGCTGCTGCGCGGTTGACGAAGAACCCGGCATTGCCCCTGCTCACCAGCAGGCCCTGGGCCACCAGGCGGTCGTAGGCCTCGACCACGGTGAAGGTGCTCACCGAGTAGGTGGCGGCGAAGGCCCGAATAGACGGCACCTTGGCGCCTGGCTTGAGGGTCTGGTTGTCGATCAGCTCGCGCAGCCCATCGATGATCTGATTGACCAGCGGGGTCGAGGAGTCTGGGTGTAATTCAAGCATTCCGGGGGCCTTGAAGGGTGCGTAACGCCAAGCGCCTACAGGGTGTATTGCATTGGCGGCCTGTACAGTGCAGTGCGACTTTCCTGCCACTGTGCATGGCTCTATGTGTCATACATTTTTACATTAGGTGTCAGATATCGCCACATAAAGCATGTTCAGTTCGCCCGAGGGGCAAACCCTGGGGCGCGTCAGCAGGCCGCCATGGATGGCCTGCGTGTGTTGCCACACACCTCCTGCCCGCATTAGCACTGATGTACGTGAGGCCGATGACCATCGCGGTCTTGCAGTTTTCCTTGGATAAAAAGAAGCACGGGGTACACAACTGATGGACGCAACATCCACAACCACCACCGCGAAAAGCGGGCACGAGAGCAAACTCAGTGCCTCGCTCAAGTCGCGCCACCTGACGATGATGTCGATCGCCGGGGTTATCGGCGGCGCCTTGTTCGTCGGTTCCGGCAGCGTGATCCACAGCGCCGGCCCGGCTGCTGTCCTGGCCTACCTGGCGGGCGGCATCCTGGTGGTATTGATCATGCGCATGCTCGGTGAAATGGCGACGTCCTCGCCTGACACCGGCTCGTTCTCCACCTACGCCGACCGCGCGATCGGCCGTTGGGCCGGTTTCACCATCGGCTGGCTGTACTGGTGGTACTGGGTCATCCTGATGGCCTGGGAAGCTTATGTGGCGGGCAAGATCCTGCACGGTTTCTTCCCCGATGTGAGCGTCAACGTGTTCGTGCTGGCCACGACCCTGTTGCTGATCACCGTCAACTTCTTCAACGTCAAGCACTACGGTGAGTTCGAATTCTGGTTCGCGCTGATCAAGGTGATCGCGATCGTCTGCTTCCTGATCGTGTGTACCGCCGCGGTCACCAACGTCTGGCAGTTCGGTGAAGTGCGTGGCATCAGCCACCTGACCTCCGAAGGCTTCATGCCCAATGGCATCAGCACGGTGATCGGTGCGCTGCTTGGGGTGATGTTCGCCTTCCTCGGTGCCGAAATCGTCACCATCGCCGCCTCCGAAGCCAAGGACCCAGCCACCCAGATCGTCAAGGCCACCAACTCGGTGGTATGGCGTGTGTGCCTGTTCTACGTCGGCTCGATCTTCCTGATCGTCTGCCTGGTGCCGTGGAACGACCCGCAACTGGGCGTCTCCGGCTATGGCGCCTACCGCCGTACCCTGGAGCTGCTGGGCGTGCCTTACGCCGAGCTGCTGATGAACTTCGTGGTGCTGACTTCGGTGAGCAGCTGCCTGATCTCGGGCCACTACACCGCCTCGCGCATGCTGTTCTCCCTGGCCCAGCGTGGCGACGCGCCGTCGTTCTTCAAGATCACCCGCGCCGGCACCGGCGTACCGGTGTTCGCCATCATCGGTTCGTGCGCCGTGGCCGTGGTCTGCGCGCTGATCAACTTCAG
>NZ_DJTF01000097.1:0-10072 GCF_002438125.1 Pseudomonas sp. UBA6315 | reverse complement strand
TGATCGCCGAAGGCAAGGAAGTGCGCCTGAAGATGTGGCTGTTCCCGTGGCTGACCTACCTGGTGATCGGCTTCATCGTCGCCGCCCTGGTGACCATGGCCTTCATGCCTGACTACCAGATCCTGGTGATCTCCACCGGCATCGCCGCGGCCATCGTGGTGGCCATGGGTGTGGTGCACCAGATCCGCAGCGCCAAGCAGCACTAAGCGCTAGTGGTGGTTCGAAACGGCCGGCTCCCTCGTGGACCCGGCCGTTTCGCGTTGTTGGGCCTGGGGTTGTTCGTCGGGCATGTGAAAGCGCTGGTTCATCCAGGGTGAACCGAGCAGGGCGGCGGCGGCGATCAGGGCCAGGATGGCGAGGGCCAGGAAGGTTTTCATGGGCATGCGCATAATGGGACTGACCCGAAGCATAGACTGACAGTTCCGGCCCTATCGCCGGCAAGCCGGCTCCCACGGGTGCACTTTGTGGGAGCCGGCTTGCCGGCGATAGGGCCCTCAAGGCCGACAGATGGCTTATGCTGAGCACACTGCCCGCCAAAAGGAGCTGCACATGGCCTGGTCCGCCACCCAGTATTCCCTGTTCGAAGACGAACGCACCCGCGCCGTGCGCGACCTGCTCGCCGCCGTGCCGCCGCGCCCGGTACGCCATGCCACCGACCTGGGCTGCGGCCCGGGCAACTCCACCGAAGTGCTGCTGCAACGCTGCCCGGATGCCCAGGTGACCGCGCTGGACAGCGACAAGGACATGATCGACAAGGCCCGCGAGCGCAAGCGCCTGCACATCCCGCGGGTGCGCTGCGAGATCGCCGACATCAGCCAGTGGAGCGCCCCCGAGCCGCAGGACCTGATCCTGGCCAACGCCTCGCTGCAGTGGGTGCCCGACCACGGCGCGCTGTACCCGCACCTGGTGCGCCAGCTGAGCGAAGGCGGCAGCCTGGCGGTGCAGACCCCGGACAACCTCGACGAGCCGGCGCACCGTCAGCTGCGCGAGATCGCCGGGCGCGGGCGCTGGGCCGAGAAGTTCGCCGGCTTCAGCCTGCCGCCGCGGCACAACGCGGCGTTCTACTACGACCTGCTCAGCCCCCTGTGCAGCCGCGTGGATGTGTGGCGCACCACCTATCACCACCCATTGCCAGGCGGCGCCGAGGCGGTGGTGGAGTGGTTCAAGGGCTCGGCGCTGCGGCCTTACCTGGCCAAGCTGGACGAAGACGAACAGGCGGATTTCCTGCAGATGTACTTGCAGGCGATGCAGCGCGACTACCCGCCGGCCACCGATGGCAAGGTGCTGCTGCCGTTCCCGCGGTTGTTCGTGATCGCTACCCGCTAACGGCGCCGCCAGCGCCGGATCACGTAGCCGTAGATGGCGAGGTTGACCAGCAGCACGATGGCGCCCAGCAGCCACTGCAGCTGTGGCGTCAACCCGGCGGGGTAGATCAGCGGCCAGATGTAGTGCTCGACGAAGCCCCCGGGGTAGCCGGCATCGCCGGCAGCCAGGCGCATGCGGTTTTCCCAGTCGGTCAGCGGGCACTCCAGGTGCAGCCCCTCGACCGCCAGGCCCCAGGCCAGCGCGGGCAGGTGCAGGAGCAGGGCAGGGCGCCACCTGAGCACCAGCAGGCCGCCGAACAGCACCAGCAGGATGAAGGCCAGGTGCAGCAGCACCAGGGTGTCGGCGGCTAGGCGAAAGGGCATGGCGGGGTGCCTTGGTTGTCGGTAATGCCAGGATAGATGTACGGGCTGTACCGGCCTCTTCGCGGGGCAAGCCCGCTCCCACAGGTTCGCCACTGACGCGGGTTCGGTGAAATACCTGTGGGAGCGGGCTTGCCCCGCGAAGCGGCCGTCAACGTCACTGCAACCCTTCCTGGACCATCTGCAGGAAGGTCGCCACCACCCGCCGCGTGCGCTGTTCGCTCAGGCACACCAGGGTTTCGGTCAGGTGGCGTTGGCAATCGACGATCGGCAGCGCGCACACCCGCGCATCGGCGCCGAACTCCGCCGCCGACACCACTCCCACGCCAATCCCCACCACCACTGCCTCGCGCGCCGCCTCCCGGCCTTCGACCTGGATCGCCGGGCGGATCCGCAAGCCGGCGCGCTGCATCTCTTCCTCGAGCGTCTGGCGCGTCACCGAGCCCGGCTCGCGCAGCACCAGCGGCGTGTCGTCCAAATCTGCCAGGTTGATCGAGCCACGGCTGGCCCACGGGTGGTTGTGCGAAACGAACGCCACCATCGGGTCGCGGCGCAAGGGCACGCAGAACAGCCGCTCGTCATCGACATCGCGCCCCAGCAGGGCCAGGTCGGCCTGGTAGCTGAACAGCCGGGCCAGCGATTCGTCGGTGTTGCCCGTTTCCACCTTGACCTGGATGCCCGGGTAGCGCTGGCAGAAGCGCGCGATCTGCGGCAGCACGTGCACCGGCGCATCCACCGCCAGCACCAGGCTACCGGTGTGCAGGGCGCGGGAGTCCTGCAGCAGGTCATGGGCCTCGGCCTCGCAGGCGAACAGGCGCTTGCTGATGCCCAGCAGGCGCTCGCCCAGGTCGGTCAGCTGCACCGAACGCTTGTTGCGGTGAAACAGCAGCACGCCGAAGCGCTCTTCCAGCTTGCGCACCTGGTCGGACACCGCCGGCTGGGTCAGAAACAGTTTTTCTGCAGCCCGGGTGAAGCTGCCGTGCACGGCCACGGCGTGAAACGCCTTGAGTTGAGCGTGGGACACGGACATGACATCTCCAGTAACAAGCTGACCTTATGTGTGAAATACGATAAATCGATTTTTGTTATCAGTCAGCAACTGTTTCCATAGATTTCAGCCCGCCGCCACCGCCAAAAGCGGTCGCCGGGCCCTGGCGCACACACCTGCGCCACCTGACCAATGACGAGCCCCGTCATGCAGTGCGCAACACAACAACAAGACAGGCATTTCTTCACATTCTGCCGGCACACTTGAGCAAGAGGTCAGACTCACCATGAATCAATCCCTAGCCGCGTTGAAGCGCTGGCGCATCCAGATTTTCGCCATCACCTGGCTGGCCTACGCCGCCTTCTATTTCACCCGCAAGGCCTTCTCGGTCGCCAAGCTCGGCATCGGCGAAGACCCCACCTTCATGCTCGACAAGGCCGCCATGGCCAACCTCGACGGCATCTACCTGGCCGCCTACGCCGTGGGCCAGTTCACCTGGGGCATGCTCGCCGACCGCTTCGGCCCGCGCGTGGTGGTGCTGGGCGGGCTGCTGATCTCGGCGGCGGCAGCGGTGGTGATGGGCAGCTATGCGACCTTCCCGATCTTCGCCACCTGCATGCTGATCCAGGGCCTGGCGCAATCGACCGGCTGGGCCGGCCTGTGCAAGAACATCGGCAGCTTCTTCCCGGCCTCCCAGCGCGGCCGGGTATTGGGGCTGTGGAGTTCGTGCTACGCCTTCGGCGGCCTGGTCGCCTCGCCGTTCGCCGGCTGGTGGGCCTATACCCTGGTCGGCACCTGGCACGCGGCGTTCTTCTCCAGTGCCGCGGTGGTGGCGGCGGTGGCCGTGCTGTTCTTCTTCCTGCAGCGCAACAAGCCCGAGGATGTCGGCTTGCCGGCGGTGGAGCCCGAGCCGCAGAGCATGGCGCCTTCGGGCAACCTGTGCAGCGTGTGGGCGCCGTTGCGCGAGATCCTGCGCAACCGCACGGTGATGACCCTGGGCCTTGCGTACTTCCTGCTCAAGCCTGCGCGCTACGCGATCCTGCTGTGGGGCCCGGTGATCGTCTTCGAGCAGATGCCCTCGGTGGGCAAGGTTGGCGCGGCGATCATCCCCACCGCCTTCGAACTGGCCGGGCTGCTGGGCCCGATCATCATTGGCCTGGCCTCGGACAAGCTGTTCGGCGCCCGGCGCATGCCGGCCTGCGTGATCAGCCTGGTGCTGCTGACCGTGACCCTGGCGGCGTTCATGGGCGCCATGCACAGCGGCAGCATCGCCCTGGTGGTGAGCCTGCTGTTCGTCATGGGGCTGACCCTGTACGGGCCGGATTCGATGATCAGCGGCGCGGCGGCGATCGACTTCGGCACCGCCAAGGCCGGTGCCACGGCGGCCGGTTTCGTCAACGGCTGCGGCTCGGTGGGGGCGGTGCTCGGTGGCTTGCTGCCAGGCTACTTCGACAGCGTCACGGTGTTCATCGTGTTCGCCGGCTGCGCGCTGTTCTCCGCCCTGGTGCTGCTGCCGCACTGGAACAGCCGCCCGGCCAGCAACGCCCAGGCCCAGGACGTTGCGCCCAACACCAGCATGGCGGTCAAGCCGCTGCGTACCTAGCGGCCGGGCTGGCCGACAAAGCGTGAGATTACTTGTCGATCCGCTGCCCGAGGGCGTATAAACTGCACCCACTTTTTGGCCGGTCGCTTCCTGAACCGGCCGTTGAAACAAAGAGAGTCGACATGGGCGCACAGTGGAAAGCCAAGCATAGAGAAACAGCTGCCAATGCCAAGGGCAAGATCATGGGCAAGCTGGCCAAGGAAATCCAGATCGCTGCCAGGTCCGGCGCCGATCCCGACATGAACCCGCGCCTGCGCCTGGCCATCGTCCAGGCCAAGAAGGCCTCGATGACCCGCGAGACCCTGGACCGCGCGATCCGCAAGGGTGCCGGCCTGGACGGCGATGCCGTGCAGTACCAGGCGGTGAGCTACGAAGGTTTCGCCCCGCACCAGGTGCCGCTGATCGTCGAGTGCCTGACCGACAACGTCAACCGCACCGTGGCGCAGATCCGCGTGCTGTTCCGCAAGGGCCAGCTGGGCGCCAGCGGTTCGGTGACCTGGGACTTCAACCATGTCGGCCTGATCGAAGCCACCCCGAACGACGGCGCCGACCCGGAAATGGCTGCCATCGAAGCCGGTGCGCAGGACTTTGCCGAAGGTGAAGAAGAGGGCTCGACCCTGTTCATCACCGACACCACCGACCTGGATGCCGTGCAGAAGGCCCTGCCGGAGCAAGGTTTCACCGTGGTGTCGGCGAAGATCGGCTACACCCCGAAAAACCCGGTGAGCGCTGCCAGCCTGAATGCCGAGGCGTTGGCCGAGGTTGAAGCGTTCCTCGAGGCGATCGACGAGAACGATGACGTGCAGAACGTCTATGTCGGCCTGACCGACTAAAAGCGGGGCCGCTTTGCGGCCCATTCGCGGGGCAAGCCCGCTCCCACAGGTACTCCACTGAACTCAGGGGGCACCTGTGGGAGCGGGCTTGCCCCGCGAATGGGCCGGTGAATTCGACACAGGGACGCCCCATGAACCCCACCTTCGCCTCCCTCAGCCTCGCCCACCTGCGCACCCTCGACTGCCTCCTGCAGCTCAAGAACCTCAGCCACGCCGCTGTCCGCCTGGACGTCAGCCAATCGGCCCTGAGCCGCCAGCTGGCCCACCTGCGCGAAGCCTTCGACGACCCGCTGCTGGTGCGCCAAGGCCGCGGCTACGTGCTCAGCGAATACGCCGAAGCCCTGGTCGAACCCCTGCGCCAGGTGCTCGAAGAACTCCAGGCCCTGCGCCAACCCGCCGCGTTCGACCCGGCCCGCTGCGAGCGCCGCTTCTGCCTGGCCGCCTCCGACTATGTGGCCGAACACATGCTGCCGCTGCTGGTGGCCGCGCTGGAGCAGGAAGCCCCGGGCGTGTCCATCGACTACCGCAGCTGGCAGGCCGGCCAGTACGCCATGCTCGCCAGCGGCGAGATCGACCTGGCCACCACGCTGTTCGACGAATCCCCGCCCAACCTGCACGGCCGCCTGCTGGGTGAAGACCGCGCGGTGTGCCTGATGCGCCGCGATCACCCGCTGACGGCCAACGAGGTGCTGAGCCAGGGCGACTACCTGGCGTACAAGCACGTGCGCATCTCCGGTGGTGGCGACAAGGACAGCTTCATCGACCGCCACCTGCGCGCCCAGGGCCTGCAGCGCCGGGTGAGCCTGGAGGTGCCGTTCTTCTCGGCCACCGTGCAGGTCATCGGCAACAGCCAGGCGCTGGCCACCGTGCCCGAGCACATCGCCCGCCAGTTGTGCCGCCTGCATGACCTGGCCTGGCGGCCGCTCGGCTTCGTCGCGCATACCCAGCGCTACTGGGTGGTGTGGCACCAGCGCCTGCAGGCGTCGGCCGAACACCGCTGGTTGCGCAACCGGGTGTTCGAGCTGTGGCGCCAGTCGCAGTTCGGGGTGCAAGGTGGGCATGCGGGTTTGCCATAGCAGGTATGCGCCAAGCGGGGTTATTCGGTTGCGAGCAAGTGCCTAGACTGGGGGCATTGTGTTGCCTGTACCGGCCTCATCGCCGGCAAGCCGGCTCCCACAAGGACCGCATGTGGGAGCCGGCTTGCCGGCGATGAGGCCAGAACAGGCACTGGAAAGCCAACAGGAGCCCCCCGTGACCCCCGAACAATTTCGCCAGTACGGCCACCAACTGATCGACCTGATCGCCGACTACCGCCAGAGCGTCGCCGAGCGCCCGGTGATGGCCCAGGTCGAGCCCGGCTACCTCAAGGCCGCCTTGCCGGCCGCCGCGCCGCAGCAGGGCGAGCCATTCGAGGCGATCCTCGACGACGTCAACCAGCTGCTCATGCCTGGCCTGTCGCACTGGCAGCACCCGGACTTCTACGGCTACTTCCCCTCCAACGGCACGCTGTCGTCGGTGCTGGGCGACTTCCTCAGCACCGGCCTGGGCGTGCTCGGCCTGTCGTGGCAATCGAGCCCGGCCCTGAGCGAGCTGGAGGAAACCACCCTCGACTGGCTGCGCCAACTGCTCGGCCTGTCGGCCCAGTGGAGCGGGGTGATCCAGGACACCGCCTCCACCAGCACCCTGGTGGCGCTGATCTGCGCCCGCGAACGCGCCACCGACTACGCCCTGGTGCGTGGCGGCCTGCAGGCCGAAGCCAAGCCGCTGATCGTGTACGTCAGCGCCCATGCCCACAGCTCGGTGGACAAGGCCGCGCTGCTGGCCGGGTTCGGCCGCGCCAACATCCGCCTGATCGCCACCGACGAGCAGTTCGCCATGCGCCCCGATGCGCTGCAGGCGGCCATCGAGCAGGACCTGGCCGCCGGCAACCAGCCCTGTGCCGTGGTCGCCACCACCGGCACCACCACCACCACCGCGCTGGACCCGCTGCGCGCCATCGGTGAAATCGCCCAGGCCAAGGGCCTGTGGATGCACGTCGACTCGGCCATGGCCGGTTCGGCGATGATCCTGCCGGAGTGCCGCTGGATGTGGGATGGCATCGAGCTGGCCGACTCGGTGGTGGTCAACGCACACAAATGGCTGGGCGTGGCGTTCGACTGCTCGATCTACTACGTGCGTGACCCGCAGCACCTGATCCGGGTGATGAGCACCAACCCCAGCTACTTGCAGTCGGCCGTCGATGGCGAGGTGAAGAACCTGCGCGATTGGGGCATCCCGCTGGGGCGCCGGTTCCGTGCGCTGAAGCTGTGGTTCATGTTGCGCAGCGAGGGCGTAGAGGCGCTGCAGCAGCGCCTGCGGCGTGACCTGGACAATGCCCGCTGGCTGGCCGAACAGGTGCAGGCGGCAGGGGAGTGGGCGTTGCTGGCGCCGGTGCAATTGCAGACGCTGTGCATCGAGCATCGGCCTGCGGGGCTGGAAGGCGAGGCGCTGGATGCGCACACCAAGGCCTGGGCCGAGCGGCTCAATGCCTCGGGCGAGGCTTACGTGACCCCGGCGACCTTGAATGGGCGGTGGATGGTGCGGGTGTCGGTGGGCGCGTTGCCGACCGAGCGCGAGCATGTGCAGCAGCTGTGGGCGCGGTTGCAGGAAGTGGTCAAGGGCTGAAATCGCGGGGGCTGCAAAGCAGCCCCCTGCGGCTCCTCAGCCATTCACCGGCTGAAAACTCCCCTTGCGGCCAGCCTCAAAAGCGTCCTTCTCCATCGGCCTTGCCTGCGGATTGCCCAAATCCTCCATCGCCAACCGATGCGTCTCCGGCGCAATGTAGGCCGCCAGCGCACACAGGCAAGTCACCAGGAATGCCAAGCCACCCACCACCAGCGGAATGTTCTCAGACCCCGGCGGCGCCACCAGTGCGAACAGCGCCGGCAGCATCGCCGTGAGCATGGTGCCGATGTTCTGCGCAATGGCCATGGCCGAAACCCGGTAGCGGGTATGGAACAGCTCCGGGTAGAAGCTTGGGAACACCGCGTTGTACCCCTGGTAGACCATCCCCCACATGACGATGGAGGCGGCAAAGGCCAGCGGCACGTTGTGGATGCTGATCGCGTACAGGTAGACGAACGCCAGCAGGCCCGAACCCAGGCACCCGGCAATCATGGTCGGGCGCCGGCCGATCTTGTCGGACAGGTTGCCCACGAACGGAATCACCAGCACCGCGACGATATTGCCCACCACCGGGATCCACAGGTACACGCTCTTGTCGAAACCGATGCCGTAGGCCGGCTGCACCGCATAGGCTGCGCCAAAGATGGTGGCCACCACCGGGATCACGTTCATCAGGGCCATGAACATCACCAGCACCATGTGCTTCCAGCTGTGCCGGAAGGCCTCGCTGATCGGCGATTTGGCCACCTTGTCCTGCTTCTCTTCCTTCACGAACGCCGGGGTTTCATGCACCTCCTTGCGGATGATGAAACCTGCGATCAGCACCACGGCGCTCATCAGGAACGGAATCCGCCAGCCCCAGTCATTGAACGCCTCGCTGGGCATGAAATAGGCCAGCGGCAGGAACACCGCGGCCGCCAGCACCTGGCCTGCCTGCACGCCCTGCAGGGTGAAGCTTGCGTAGTAGCCGCGCCGGCCAAACGGGGCGTGCTCCATGATCATCGAGCTGGCCCCGGAGATCTCGCCGGCCACGGCAAAACCCTGGACCAGGCGCAGCACCACCAGCAAGGCCGGGGCGAGGATGCCGATGTCGTGGTAGGTGGGCAGAAGGCCCACGGCCATGGTCGACAGGCCCATCAGGAACATGCACAGCAGCAGCACGTTCTTGCGCCCGCGGGTGTCACCCCAGTGGCCGAGCACGCAGGCACCGATCGGGCGCGCCAGGTAGCCGACGCCGTAGGTCGCCAGCGAGGCGATGATGGCCATTTTCGGGTCGCTGTTGGGGAAGAAGATCTGCGGGAAAATCAGCGCCGCAGCCTGGGCATAGATGAAGAAGTCGTAGTACTCCAGGGCCGAGCCTATCCAGCCACTGGCAGTGGCTTTCTTCGCTTGGGAGCTTGAGTGGGCCATGCGTTTCTCCGTTGTTCTTGTTGGTTCCCGCACGGCGAGCGTGGGGTTATTTCGGGAGTATGGGTTGAGCGCGCTGGGTCAATGGTTGCTGAGGGCAAGGGGTGAAGCAATTCGCCAAAACGGGTTTTGGGCGATAATCGAACGCAAAACTAACTGTTCCGTACAAAGTGATTGAAGGGCCGACTCTACCCGCCAATAATCGATCCAGCCAGTGCCGTTTCGAGGGTCTGGCGTGTCGCCCTCCCAATAACAAGGAACTCCCCCATGCAGCGTTCGATAGCCACCGTGTCCTTGAGCGGCACCCTGCCGGAAAAGCTCGAAGCCATCGCCGCCGCCGGTTTCGACGGCGTCGAGATCTTCGAGAACGACCTGCTGTACTACGCCGGCAGCCCGCGCGAAGTGCGCCAGCGGTGCGCCGACCTGGGCATCGCCATCACCTTGTTTCAGCCGTTTCGTGATTTTGAAGGCTGCCGCCGCGACCGCCTGCAGAAGAACCTCGACCGCGCCGAGCGCAAGTTCGACCTGATGCAGGAGCTGGGCACGGACCTGGTGCTGGTGTGCAGCAACGTGCAGGCCGACGCGCTGGGTGAGGAGCAACTGCTGGTGGACGACCTGCGCCTGTTGGCCGAGCATGCCGGCCGGCGCGGCTTGCGCATCGGCTACGAAGCGCTGGCCTGGGGCCGCCACGTGAACACCTACCAGCAGGTGTGGAACCTGGTGCGCCAGGCCGACCACCCGGCCCTGGGGGTGATCCTCGACAGTTTCCATACCCTTTCGCTCAAGGGCGACCCGGCCGCGATCGGCGAGATCCCGGGCGACAAGATCTTCTTCGTGCAAATGGCCGATGCGCCGCTTTTGAACATGGACGTGCTGGAGTGGAGCCGCCACT